>CAYZXZ010000008.1:9140-36377 GCA_964481615.1 uncultured Desulfobacteraceae bacterium
GGCATCCCGGATCTGGGCGATGGTATTGCGGGCGAATGTTTTCATGGTCCAGGTGCGGCGGCATCCGCAGACAGGAAAGAGGAAATTTTTCAGCATGCGCCCGCCGGCGGGGGTATGGACCACTTCCGGGTGAAACTGCAGCCCGTAGAGGCGTTTTTGCGGATCGGCGGCGGCGGCGACAGGGGTGTTTCCTGTTGCGGCGGTGGCGATAAAGCCGTCCGGGAGCGCCGTAATGGAATCTCCATGGCTCATCCAGCAGGTGGTGCTGACTCCGATCCCTTCAAACAGACCTCCGAAATCGCGAATCCTGAGCTCGGCAAAACCGTATTCCCTTTTTTCCGCCCTCGCAACTCTGCCTCCAAGGGAGTGAATCATGAACTGCATGCCGTAACAGATCCCCAGAACCGGCACGCCGAGATCAAATATTGCGGGGTCGATGCCGGGGCTGTTTTTTTCATAAATGCTCGCAGGCCCTCCGGACAGGATGATTCCCTTTGGCTTGAGGGATCTCAGGGTGTCCATGTTGACGCCGGGCGGTTCGATCTGACAATAGACGCGGTTTTCCCGCACCCGGCGGGCGATCAACTGATTGTACTGGGAGCCGAAATCAATGACGATGATCATGGATGTCTCTTGATGGCGCAATAAAGTCGAGTAATGAAGATATATTATCGAATTTTAACAAAAAAATTGAACAAATTAGTTAAATATGGTAAAGGAGCCCGGAAATGTCAACTCAATTTTCAATTTTCGGAGTTTTCCCCAGGGAGCTTCCGAAAAGTTCCTGCCCGCAAAAACGCCGCGAAGCGGGGGAAACAGATTTTTACGAAGCCATCAAGAATTGCCATACGGATGAGCAAGGATGATTGTTCAGATTTATGAGGTGCAGACGCCGGACGAAGCACTGGCCATGGCGGCCCTGGGCGTGGACCATATCGGAAGCGTGGTGGTTTCGGCGGATACGTGGCAACAGCCCCTTATCCGGGAGACGATCCGGGCTGTTGCATCCGCTGGCGCCCGGAGCAGTCTGATCCTGCTTTATAATGATACGGACCTGGTGCTGCGGTCCATCGATTATTACCGGCCGGATATCGTCCATTTCTGCGAGATGATCATTGCCGGAAATGACGTTGCGGTCCTTGAAAAAACCTGCGCCTCCCTTCTCGGTTTGCAGGTGGCGGTGCGAAAGAGGTTTCCGGAAATCGCGATCATGCGGTCTGTTCCCATCCCCGTCGCCCGTGGCGCAGTCGGCATTGATGATGGAAATAGCGGCAATGGCAATAATGACGATGACGCAGATGACAACAGCATAAGCAGGGGCGCGGATGCGGCGGCGGCCGGGGTAATGGCCCTGGCCCGTTTGTTTGCACCGGTCAGCGACTATTTTTTAACCGATACCCTTCTGATCGGACAAGACGGGACACTGGATCAGCCTGTGGATGGGTTTGTAGGCATTACCGGCAGAACTTGTGACTGGGGTATTGCCGCGGAACTGGTCCGGGTCAGCCGGATACCGGTGATCCTTGCCGGCGGCCTGTCGCCTGACAACGTGCATGCGGGGGCAACGTCCGTCAGGCCCGCGGGCGTGGACAGCTGCACGCTGACCAATGCTGCGGACCCGGCTGGCACGCCGATCCGGTTCCGAAAAGACGTGGAAAAAGTCCGGTGTTTTATTGCCGAAGCCCGTCGGGGCCGACAATCGCTTTAATCGTACTTTTTTTCTGGACTTTTCAGCGGAGGCTCGCATATGTTCGGCCTGAAATGGTAAACACCTGATGGCTTTTTACGAAACTGTCAATATCTGTTGTTAAAGAATCATTCATAGGCGAGGAGTGACATACCGATGTATGAAAGCGGTGATCTCAGAAAAGGTATAAAGATTGAAATTGACGGCGATCCTTATGTGGTTGTTGACTTTGAATTCGTCAAACCCGGAAAGGGTCAAGCCCTTTACAAGTGCAAGTTGAAAAATATGGTGACCGGCAATCAGTTTGACCGGACATACCGGTCCGGTGAAAAGTTCAAACAGGCCGACCTGGAAGAGCAGCAGATGGAGTATCTCTATGCAGAGGGTGACCGGTACTGCTTCATGAATACCACCACCTATGAGCAGGAATATGTGACCCGAGAACAGATCGGGACCGATCACCGGCTGCTCAAGGAAAACACGGTGTGCAATGTGCTGCTGTTCAGCGGTCGGCCCATTGCCGTGACGCTGCCCAATTTCATCGAGATGAGGATCGTCAAGGCCGATCCTTGGGTCAAGGGGGACACCGCATCCGGAAGTTCCAAACCGGCCACCCTGGAAACCGGCTACGAGGTGCAGGTGCCGCCTTTTATCGAGGAAGGCGAAAAGATCCGGATCGATACCCGCACCGGCCAATATGTGGAGCGGGTAAAGTCTTAAGCATACTTCTAATTTATTGCCTTTCAATAAAAAACACACCATTTTTTTCTTGACACAAAAGTCCGCCCTCTGATAATGAATGAACATTCATTCATTGCATAAAAATGCCTATTTCAACGCGTGTAACGAGGTGGGTCATAAAAAAGGTCAACAGAAACAGCACCGACAAATACAACCTGATCCTGAACGCGGCCATCAAAGTTTTTGCGGAAAATGGGTTTTTTTATTCAACGGTTTCGCAGATCGCCAGGGAAGCCGGTGTGGCGGATGGGACTATCTATCTGTATTTCAAAAACAAGGAAGATATCCTGCTGCAGTTTTTTAATTTCAGGACCCAGCAGGTGTTCGATCGTTTCCGGATAGAGGTGGATAAGGCCGGAAACGCCCGGGACAAGCTGGTGAGTCTGATCCGGCGCCATCTTGAAGAATTTCAGCATGACAAGGCAATGGCCATCGTTTTCCAGTCCGAGGCGCGAGTGAAATCCCGACTGAACGGCCGCCTGGACAAATATGTCAAGGATCTGAGCAAGAAATACATGGACCTGGTCGGGGAGATCATCGAACTGGGGCAGGCTGAAGGGAGTATCCGCAAGGATCTTTATATCAGCCTGGCAAAGCGACTTGTTCTCGGCTCGGTCGACGAGGTCATCAGCACCTGGGTAAACACGGGCGGCCATTACGACATGGCTTCCATGGCCGAGCCGCTGGTGGATCTCTATTTCAGGGGAATCGGCAGCCCGGACGCGGCTGTTGTACAATAATTATATTACACAATTCAAATAAAAGGAGAGAACATCATGGCACAGCTCATTGCAGACCGTAGGGACGTTGATTTTGTTCTTCATGAACAGCTGCAGATCGGCGAATTGAGCAAAAACGAGAAGTACGTCGAATTCAACAAGAAAACCGTTGACATGATCGTTTCCGAAGCCCGGAACCTGGCCATCAAGGAAATACTTCCCACCCAGAAAATCGGGGATGAGCACGGCTGCAAGTTTGAAAACGGCAATGTCACGACGCCTGTAGAATTCAAAAGGGTTATGAAGCTCCTCTGTGATGGCGAATGGCTGGCCATGCCTGAATCCACCGAATACGGCGGCCAGGGAATGCCCAAAACCCTTGCAATGGCCGCAGGCAATTCTTTCCACTCGGAAAGCCCGAGCAAATCGAATTTTTCCTTCATGATGTATCCCGGTCTGACCCACGGCGCCGGCAAGCTTGTGGAAACCTTCGGCACGGAAGAGCAGAAGAAACTTTATCTGAAAAAAATGTACACCGGCCAGTGGGGCGGCACCATGCTGCTGACTGAAGCCGACGCCGGCTCGGACGTGGGCGCGTTGACGACCACGGCGGTCAAGAATGCGGACGGCACCTATTCCATTACCGGCGCCAAGATTTTTATCTCCGGCGGGGACCATGATCTGTGTGAAAATATCATTCATCCGGTTCTGGCCCGCATCGAGGGCGCGCCAGCCGGAACCAAGGGGATTTCCCTGTTCCTGGTTCCCAAGTTCCGGGTCAATCCCGATGGCAGCCCCGGCGAGTTCAACGACGTGGTATGCACCGGCATCGAAGAAAAAATGGGGATTCATGGCAACAGCACATGCTCGCTGACTTTGGGCGGCAAGGGCCAGTGCATCGGTACTCTCCTGGGCGAGGAAAACAAAGGGATGCGCGCCATGTTTCTGATGATGAACGAGGCCCGCCTGCTGGTCGGTCTCCAGGGATTCACCTGTGCCTCATCGGCATACCTGTACGCGGTGAATTATGCAAAAGGGCGGATACAAGGCAAAAATCTTCTCCAGTTCATGGATCCCAACGCTCCGGGCGTGGCCATTATCAATCATCCCGATGTCCGGCGCATGCTTCTCAATATGAAGGCATACGTGGATGGGATGCGTAGCCTGCTTTATTATGTCGCCTATTGCGAAGACCGCTCCCTTACGGCCGCCGATGAGGCGGAAAAGGAGAAATGGCACGGACTCATCGAAGTGCTGACCCCCATTGCCAAGGGATATGTGACAGACCGGTCTTTTGATGTCTGCAGCCAGGCCATGCAGGTCTACGGCGGTTACGGCTATATCAGGGAATATCCGGTGGAGCAGCTTCTCCGGGATTGCCGGATCACCATGATTTATGAAGGCACCAACGGCATCCAGGCCATGGACCTGCTGGGCCGCAAGCTGGGCATGAAAAAGGGCAAGCCCATCATGGATCTGTTCGGCGAAATCCAGAAAACCATCGCGGAAGCCAAAAAACAGCCCGCGTTGGCGGACCTGGCCGGCCAGATGGAAAAGGCCGTCAACAAGCTCGGCGAAGTCGGCATGCACATGGGCCAGATCGCCATGTCGGAAAAGGCGCTGACGGCCTTTGCCAATGCCTATCCCTTCATGGAAGTTGCCGGCGATGTGGTGATGGCATGGATGCTGATGTGGCGGGCCAATATTGCCTCGGCAAAGCTGGCGGAAAACACCAAGGACGCGGCTTTCTACAAGGGCCAGATCAAAGCTGCGGAATATTTCGTTAATTCGGTGCTTCCCATCACCCAGGGAAAAATGAGAGCCATCCTGGCAGCCAACGATGCGGTGGTAACCATTGAGGACGCTTCCTTCGGCGGTTGATCCGTATTACCGGAAATATCAACCGATGTGACGGCAAATGGCAGCGGCATGGCAGCACCTGGAAAAGACAGCGGTCCTGCTATGCCGCACCGATCATGATTGTTGTTTTTGACGATTTGGATAATGGGTTTTGTTGGCCGGGAGGAGAATTACCGCCTTGAGCACCATCGCAGCCGAATGAATTCGTATTCATTCGGCTGGCAAGAGACAGGATCTAAATGACATATACCCCGGCCGGGATCGTTTCCCGGCGGCATTTGAGAAGGTGTCATTCAGACCCCCGGTGCAACGGAATTCACGGATGAATATCTAAAACCAAAAGGAATATGAGCGAATGGGAACCTTTATGCTTTCTTTTTTTGCGCTGCTCGTCCCTGTTGCGGGCATAGCGTTGTTTGTCTGCATCGCTGCAAAACGGATGGCGCCTCTATTTCGGGCAGCCCCTGATTTTCGATTCGACAATATCGGCAAGCGGCTTTTCGGACTCTATGAATTCCCGCATCACCGCATGCCACGGCCCGGATACGAACTTTCCGGGTATATTCACATTACCACCATTATTTGTCTGATCATCCTGTCGCTCCAGGTCATCATCCTCATTCTCCAGGGAATCTCTCCTTCATTTAGTCTTCCCTTACTCGACAAGGGAATTATTGCAGACGGATATCGGATGATCTCCGACCTGGCGCTGACGGTTCTGCTGAGTGCCACCCTGCTCGCCCTTTACCGGCGGGTTATTTTAAAGCCGGAAAGATACAGTGTTCCGGACCGTTACGGCAAGGACAGGACCTTTCCGGATGCCGTCCTTTCGCTGGCGCTGCTGGCGGGACTGGCTGTTCTCGATATCATTTATATCGCCAGCGGATGGGCCGCCTCCGCACAGAGCGGGGCAGACACGCACTTTCTGATTCCATTGACCGGGACTTGGATTGCGGCTTCTGTTCTTGGCCTTTTTTCGCTTTTCACATTGCAGGTAGTTCATGTCCTGTCATTTATGCTCCTGGTTGTTCTGATTTTTGCCTTTGTCTGCTATCTTCCCTTCGGCCGGTTTTTTCACATAGTCACCGGTCCGCCCAATGTGTTTTTCAAAAAGATCAAAAAGGGCTCGGTCAAGCCGGTCAAATGGGGAATCGACGAAGACAAGCTGGATGAGTTGAAATCCTTTGGCGTGAAAAAATTCGAGGATTTCACTTGGAAGCATATGCTCGATTTTTATACCTGCACGGATTGCGGACGATGCTCGGATAACTGCCCGGCCAATATCGTCGGCCGTCCCCTGTCTCCCCGGTTTATTTCCATCAAGGGAAGAGATTACGCCTATTCCCACTATCCGTTGAAAGGGCCGTTCATCAAAAATGAATTCCTCATGGGCGACGTGTTCAGCGAAGATGAAATCTGGTCCTGCACCACATGCGGGGCGTGTGAGGAAGAATGCCCGGTGACCATTGAATACATCGATAAGATCGTTGATCTCCGGCGCGGAATGGTCGATGACGGCAACGTGCCCCAATCCCTGCAGAAGCCGCTTTCCGCCATTGAAAAACGCGGCAACCCCTGGGGCAAGATGGAGAAAAAACGGGCCGAGTGGACAAAGGACCTGCCCGAAGACTGCACCGTTAAACTGTTCGAGGCCGGCGATACGGCCGAAACTCTTTATTTTGTGGACAGCATCACTTCCTATGACGATCGCATGATCAGCATCGCCCAGGCAACGGCGAAACTGCTGTCTGCCGGCGGTGCGGATTTCGGGCTCCTCGGCAAAGACGAGAAAGACTCCGGCAACGAGGTCCGGCGGTTCGGAGAAGAGATGCTCTTCCAGGATCTCAAAAACCATAACACGGAGATGATCCTCGGATCTGGCGCCAAACAGATTGTGACCGCTGACCCGCACGCCCTCAACACATTAAAGAATGACTATGCCGGCCTGCCGCCCGTGGAGCACATCAGCCAGTTTCTGGCGCGCAAGATCAAAAACGGCGCCATCAGCCTGAAACCGGTGGAAAAACCCGAGGCGGTCTATACCTATCATGATCCATGTTACCTGGGCCGCCATAATGAAATTTATGACGCCCCCAGGGATGTGCTGGACGCTATTCCGGGACTGCGCCGGGTTGAAATGGAAAAATGCCGGGATCGTTCCTTCTGTTGCAGCGGCGGCGGGCTGATGCTTTTTTACGAGGCCGAGGAGGAAGAGCGCATGGCGGTGCTGAGGGTCAAGATGGCTGCCGAAGCCGGCGCCACGGTGATGGTGACCGCATGCCCCTTCTGTCTGGTCAACATGGAGGACGCCATCAAGATTGCGGGCCTGGAAGGCAAGATGGAAGCCATTGATCTGTCGGAACTGGTGGAGCGTCATCTGGATAAATAATATATACGGGGTATAGCGGTTGCGCGGGATGACAATCACGCCTTATAATTTGTGACCATTAATTCAACTGGGAGGCAAAAGATGGAAATTTTGGTATGTGTCAAGAGAGTTCCCGATACGGCTGAAAATGAAATATCAGTCAGCAGCGGCGGCAGCGATATCGAGCGCGGCGATCTTGTTTATTCGGTCAACGAATGGGACAATTACGCGGTTGAGGAAGCGATTCAGATCGTCGATCGGGTAGGCGGCAACGTGACTGTCGTGGCGGTCGGCGATGACGAATCCGAAGAAGTGCTGCGCCGGGAAATGGCCATGGGCGCCAACAACGGCCTTCTGCTCAAGGACGGCGCCTTTGACGGTTCCGACGGAAAGGGGATTGCGTCGATATTGAAGGCGGCTGTTGCCAAGGGCAACTATGACCTGATCCTGACCGGGGCGCAGGCCGATGACGGTGCAGCCCAAGTCGGCGGCATGCTGGCGGCCATGCTCGATTATCCGTATGCATCGCTGGTCAATAAGATCGAAACCCTCGACGATAAAAAACTCAAAGTCGGCCGGGAAATCGAAGGCGGCAACCAGGAAATGAGCGAGATCGAACTGCCCTGCGTGCTTTCCATTCAAACCGGCATCAACGAGCCCCGCTATGTCGGGATCCGTGGTATCCGGAAAGTCGCTTCCGTGGAGATTCCTGTCATGGGCGCATCCGACCTGGGAATTGGCGCGGATACCGTTGGCGCGGCAGCGGCAAAGGTCAAGCGGGCCGATTATTTTGTTCCGGAGCTGGGCGCGGGCGCGGAAATGCTCGAAGGCAGCACCGAGGAGATCATTGACAAGCTGGTTGAACTCTTAAAGACCAAAGGAGGGCTCAAATAATGACTCAAGTATTCACATACATCACGCATAAGGGCGGTGTTGCCGATGATTCTGCTCTGGAACTGGTCGCGGCGGCCAAAAAGCTGGGCGCTGAAGCCGTAACCGCGGTGGTTACCGGAACCGGCGGCGCTCTCGACGCTGTCTGCAACGCAATGGCGGCCTCATACAAGGAAGTCTGGAAAATCGACAACGCGGCCATGGCCTATCCCAATGCCGAGGTGATCCGCAAGGCCTTGGTCAATGTTCTGCCGGCGGACTGCATCCTGCTTCTGCCCCATGACACCTTCGGCATCGATCTGGGCCCCGGTCTTTCCGTCAAGATGAATTCCGCTTATGTTCCTGATGTCGTTGGTATCGACAGCCTTGATGGGGCCACCCTGAAAGTCGTGCGACAGGAATTCGGCGGAGCGGTCAGCACGCACGTGGCCGTGGATACGGCAGCCGGCGCCGTCGCCACCCTGCGGCCGGGTTCTTTCAAGGCGGATGAAAGCAAATCCGCCGGCGGGCAGGTGGTTGATAAATCCGGCGCGGCAGGCGACCTGACGGCGAAACGGAAATACCTTGAAACGATTTCCGCCGAAGTCGGCGATGTGGATATCACTAAATCCGATGTGCTGGTCTCGGTCGGCCGCGGCATTGAAGAGCAGGACAATCTCCAGATCGTTTTCGACCTGGCCGAAGCCATGAAAGCCGATGTATCCTGCTCACGGCCCATCGTGGACGCCAAGTGGCTGGAAAAATCACGACAGGTCGGCACCTCCGGCCTGACCGTAAAACCCAAGGTCTACTTGGCTTTAGGGATCAGCGGGGCCTTCCAGCATATAGGCGGTCTCAAGGGCAACCCGTTCGTCGTCGCCATCAACAAGAATCCCAAGGCGCCCATCTTCCAGGTGGCCGACGTGGGGATCGAAGCCAACATTTTGGAATTTATTCCCGAACTGACGGAAAAAATCAAGAGCCTCTAATTTTTCATTTTTTCATTGATCCTCCAAAAACAAAACCCCCGGTACCGAATATCTCGGTACCGGGGGTTTTGCATCTGTTTTGTCAAATTTGATGCCGCGCTTTACGTGCCTTCTTCCCAGGAATCCAAATATTGACGCTGTTCGGGGGTAAGCGCATCGATTTCAATTCCCATGGCCGTGAGCTGGAGCGCGGCGATTTCGTTGTCGATTTCCGCCGGCAGCTGGATGACTGCGGGCGCCATCTTACCCTTGTTTTTCACGCCGTATTCGCAGGCCAGGGACTGGCCGCAAAACGAGGTGGACATGACCTCGCTCGGGTGCCCTTCGCCGGCCGCCAGGTTGATCAGGCGGCCCTGGCCCAGTATGAAGATTTTTTTGCCCCCCAGGATATATTCTTCCATGAAGGGCCGGACCTGCTTGCGGGCGCTGGCGGCCTTGCGCAGGGCATCAAGCTGGATTTCAATGTCGAAATGCCCGGAATTGGCCAGGATGGCACCGGATTTCATTTTTTTCATGTGATCAAGCGAAAGGATATGCTTGTTTCCGGTCACGGTGCAGAACACATCGCCGATGGTGACGGCGTCGGCCAGCCGCATGACACGGAAACCGTCGTAGGCGGCCTGGAGCGCCCGGAAATTATCCACTTCGGTGACCACCACGTTGGCGCCCATGCCTCTGGCCCTGTGGGCTACGCCCTTGCCGCAGCTGCCGTATCCGCAGACCACGAATATTTTTCCGGCATAGAGCAGGTTGGTGGCCCGCAGAATACCGTCGATAGAGGATTGGCCCGTGCCGTAATAATTGTCCACAAGGTGTTTGGTCTGATTGTCGTTAACCGCGATCATGGGGTATTTGAGGGCATTGTCCTTTTCCATGGCCTTGAGCCGGATGATGCCGGTGGTGGTCTCCTCGCATCCGCAGATGATGTCTGGAATCAGGTGGCTGTGGTTTTTGTGGATTTCCGAGACCAAGTCGCACCCGTCGTCAATGGTGATGTGGGGTTTTTCCGCGATGACTCGGTTGATGTACCGGTAATAATCCTCCTTGGTTTCGTCCTTGTAGGCCCAGACCTTGACGCCTTCTTCCGCCAGGGCCGCTGCCACGTCATCCTGGGTGGACAGGGGATTGCAGCCGGTGATGGCTACTTCCGCGCCGCCGGCGGCGAGGGTCCGGACCAGCACGCCGGTTTCCTTGGTCACATGCAGGGCCAGTCCGATGCGGATTCCCGCCAGGGGCTTTTCCCGCTCAAAGCGTTTTTTGACTTCCAGAAGGGCTCCCATGTTGAGCTCTGCCAGTTCCATGTTGTTGCGGCCCTGGCCGGCTTGGGTCAGATCCTTGACTTCATATGTGTTTCCTGTGTCCATGCGTTCTCCTTGTGGGTTTCAGCGTTGATCTCAAACAGCTTTAGCTTTCAAGATATATTGATATTTCTGCATTTTGTGTGGTTCTTATAGAGAATCCTTGGGAACGGGTCAAGGAAAAAGTCAGGCGGGGCCGGCCGGCGGCGGTTGGGGCATGAAAAAAGTCTTGATATGTCTGATTCCGGTATTATATTTATATAATTTGATAGGGTCGTAAAAAGTCCGATTTACCTGCTTTGCGAGCCTTTTTCCGGAGATGCTCAATTTTGCTCCCTAAAAAGACTTTTTACGTCAGCGCCGGTTTGATAAAAATGCAGGCTGGATAATTGAAGGCTTTTTTACGAGGCCGTCATATATGTGAGGTTTAATGAATCCAAATTACCGCGTCCAGTTCGAGCGGCCCGACCTGTCCATACTGACACGTCATTATACGGTCGTGGACATGCACTTTCATTCCCGGTATTCGGACGGCTTTAATTATATCCGGAGCATCGCGGCCCGGGCCCGGAAACTCGGCATCGGGGTGGCGATCACGGATCACAATGCCGTCCAGGGGGCTGTCAACATTGACCGATACAGGGATATATTGACCATCCCGGGCATTGAGGTCACCTCAGCCGAAGGTGCGCATATTCTGGCCTATTTCCATGATATCGAAAGCCTCGTCGATTTCTATGAAACCAGTGTCAGGCCGTTTATGGGCAAGGATATCATGGCGTCCACCTCACTTGCCATGGAAGCCGTCATCGAACGGGCTAGGTCGTATCGCTCGCTGGTGATTTTTCCCCATCCCCATGGCGCCGTCTATGCCGGCGTCTGCAACCCTATATTTTCCGAAACCCGCCGGGCCCATCTTTTCGGGCAGGCGGACGGCATCGAAGTGATCAACGCGGGGAACCTGAAACGGTGGAACATGAAATGCGCCTTGCTGGGGTTCAACCTGGGCAAGACCATGACCGCCGGCAGCGATGGTCACAACCTGTTTCAACTGGGCAAGGCAGTCACCTATACCGATCCGGTTCCGGATCGTTCCTCGTTCCTGGATGCGGTGGCGGCCGGCCGTAGCGGCGTGATCGGAAAGGAAACCCATCTGCTGCAAAATGGGATCAGCAACGGGTACAAGCTCCGCCGCACCCTCCGCAATTCTCCCCATCTCATTGAAAAGAACGTCAGGTTCGGCTGCACGGTGATCAATTCCACGTCGCGACAGGTGCGGGATTCGGTGCAGCGGAAAATTATAGACCGGTTCCGAAAAAAAGCCGGGTGACGTCGGCGGGATTGAAAGCTTATGCAATTACGCGCGGACCGGGCTTCACAGCATATTGTCAAAACGGATGCCGAGGCCTTTATTGGTGATCCTGGCGATGCGTCCGGCGGCCTTGACGTGAGTTTTGTAATCCGGATGGATGAAGCTCATGATGATCGGGTCCCCGGTTGAAAACCCGAGGTCCCGGATTCTGGATGTGTCGATAAACGCCCCGCTCTTGCTGATGTCCGTGATGAATCCATTGATCAGCATCCGTTTGACGGAACAGTGAACCGGCGTGATGTATTCCTGCCGGGAATAGATTCTTTTAGACGATCCCCTCATCGCCTTGAGTTCTCCGAGAAGCTGGCATCTCTTTTCCAAAGGCATGGTCATGATCCGCCGAACCAGTTGCGCGCCGAGATTTCTTCCTCCCGCTTCCCCGGTTTTCGAGACTTTTTCGCGCAGGCTCGCAATGGCCTCCAGTGTCTTTTTTTTTGCCGGTTCGGACAGTTTCAGGACCAGGTTGATCAGTTCCCGTGTCACCGCCGCGATATTGATGTTTTTGGACCTGGAGGGTTTTGGAGATGTTGCTATCATCGTTTAAATCCCCCAATCGACGCCCCGGCGATATGTGCCATCGCTGTGCATTATGGGTTGACGGATACGCGTCCTTAAAGAAACAGTCGGGCAGGATGCGCCATTCATGTTTTTTTCAGATGCCACTATATTCGATTATTTTCGGAGAAACAATTATTGTTTTTCAGCGGAAAGTATTTTTTAAGATCATTTTTTCGATTTCCGGCTTCTCTTGATTTGAATGCGTTCAACTGGTCTTTGCGCGGGTGTTCCTACAAATAGGGGGAGAGCAGCCATGCCAGAGCGTCCCGGGTTTTGGCCGGCACAGACCGACTCGCTAATGCGTCCAGGTCTACTTCAGAGGCGTTGGTGATTTTTTCAGCGATGTGTTCGGCTAAAGTCTGAACCACGTGGGCGTCAAAGATTTCCACAACAAGTTCGAAATTAAGGCGCAGGCTCCGCGGATCCAGATTGGCCGATCCGATCTGGGCGTATACATCATCGATCACCATGAGTTTGGAATGGACAAATGGCGGCGGGTGAAAATAGATTTTAACGCCCCTCAGCAGGAGGTACGGCAGCATGTGATTGGCAGCCCACTGGATAAACGGCAGGTTGTTCTTGCCGGGCAGGACGATGCGCACGTCGATGCCACGCAGGGCGGCAACCTTCAGAACGGATGCCATTTCCGAAGATGGAAGGAAATAGGGGGTCATGATCAGGATGCGCTCCCGGGCCGAAGAAATGGCGCCGATCAGAATGGTGGAAAGCTTGTTGATATCCTCGTTTGGTCCGTCGAGGATGACTCTGCAGACCGCGGAGCCTTGTTTCACCGGCAGACAGAGAAGGGGCGCGATCTGTTCGCCGGTGCAGAAGGCCCAGTCTTCGATGAAGGTCCGCTCCAGTTGCATGACAATGGGACCCAGTACGCGAAAATGCACGTCGATGACCCGGGAGGGGTTTTCGATGTTGTCGGCCAGGTGGCGGTCGCCGATATTCATGCCGCCGGTAAAGGCGAGCTGGCCGTCTACAATGAGGAGTTTCCGATGATTTCTGAGGTTGATGTGCACCGAAGGAGGGAGCAGTTTCGGTGGAAGAAACCGGGCCACGCGGACCCCCTTTTGCATGAGTTTGGACCCGGCTCGGGCCAGGGAATGGAGTTCGCCGACCCCGTCGATGATGACCCGGACATCCACACCCCGATCAACGGCATCCGCAAGGGCATCTATAAACCGTTTGCCGGTGGCGGAAGTGTCGAAGATGTAGGTGGTCAGAAACAGCATTTTCTGGGCCGAGGCAATGGCTTCGAGCATTGCCGGGTAGGCGATTTCTCCGTTGTGCAAGGGATCGATTCGGTTTCCGCCGACAAGTGGCAGTCCGGTCACTTTTTCCGAAATGCGCGCGATCTGCAGGTGCGCGTTGGCCAGGCCCATCTCTGAAGGGTTTATCGCCGCCAGGTCGACGGCATGGGAATATTCGTGAAGATCGATCTGAAAAGCATGGTGCTTATCTTCAAGCTTGCGGGCCCGGGTCTGAACCCGGTTGATGCCGAAGAAAAAATAAAGAACCGGACCGAAAAACGGAAAGATCAGGCAGACCGCCATCCAGCCCAGCGCGGATGTCGGAGTGCGCTTATTAAACAGCGCGTGGCCTGCCGTGGTGGCAGACAGCAGGATGCTCAGGGTTATGGTGGCCCAGTTAATCAGGTCCATTGGGAATCACATCCGCATCGTGGGTGGATATGACCGGATCACGCAATATCAGTTCTATGGCTTTTTCCGCTGTGTGGGCTGCGTCCGGAAAGACACGCCCGATATTGCGGATATGTCTGAGGTTGTCGGCCGTGCGCAAGATCAGCATGGCAAGATCCCCTTCGGCCATCTGGGATGTCTTGACCGCTTGTTCCCAAGGCACTCCCCTGGCCCACAAGTAGAGGCTCCATGCGGGCAGGAAAAACAGGGTCGGGGCAATAAATCCGTTTTTACGCATTTCAGCGGCAAAGGGCGTCAGGCCGGAATCGACCTTTTTAAAGCTTTTGATCAGGCTCCGGGAAACCTTTGAGCGGTCGATGGAAGTATCGTCACTTTCCTTTTCATTTACCATGGCGGCCATCACGCCGGCCAGCAAAGCCGGGTCGGATGTGGGAAACAAGTTATTACGGAACCCCTCGGCCACCATCAAAGGATGATCGATGCGCAGTTGCGACGCCCACATCCCGTCTTCCGTCAATCGGTTGTCATCTCCAACATATTCTTTTTTTTTAAAAAATCAAGGTGCCGGAGAAAATCTTCCCACAGGAGGCGGGGGTCCGCGCCGGCATCCGGATCGGCCTTGTGTTTTTTGCCGGAAGCGCCCATCAGGTAAGCGGCAAAGGATTTGTCCAGCAGGTCCCGGATCTGTTCCGGGTTGTGGGACAGCAGCAGGTTGAGGGTCATAGAGAAATTGATCCGGATCTGGCTGTAGACATCGGAAGCCGTTTCACGGAACAGTTTGGCCACCATCCGGATATCCATGAATTTTCCGGGAATGACCACGGCAAAACCGATATTGTCCATGCCGCGCCTGCCGGCCCGGCCGGTCATCTGATGAAATTCAGTGGCGGTAAGGGGAATGAACTCCCGGCCGTTGAAGCGGTCCGAATTGAGAAACAGGATGGTTCGGGCTGGAAAATTAACTCCTGCGGCCACGGTGGAAGTGGCGAAAACAGCATCCAGCAGACCTTCGGTCATCAGTGTTTCGATCACCATTTTCCAGGCCGGCAACTGCCCGCTGTGATGGGCCCCGATGGCCAAACGTGAAAGATGTTTCATCTGCCGATGTCCGGCGATATGCGGAAACCGGTCCATAAAATCATCGATCCTCTGTTGTCGCAGCCGGGTTCGTTCAGGGTCTTCCTCCATAGACATGCCGGCGCACATGGCAACGGCCCCATCGCAGTCGGAGCGGGATTTTAAGAAAAAAATAGCCGGAAGCAGCCGGTATTTCCGCAAAATATCCAGGATGCCGATCATGGGCGGAAGCGAGTGGCCGGATCCCAGTCGCGGCGCCTTGTTTCCGGCGATGGCCTTTGCGACCCGTGTATAAAGCCGACTTTTCCCGTCGGCGGCATCCTTATCTCCGGCCAGAAGGGGAAACAGGGTGCCGGATGGATGAAGAAAAATGGGATATAGCGGCACGGGCCGGACAAATTCCTCCACCACGATGCAGCGCTTGCCCCGGATCGATTTCAACCATTCGGCGATGCTACGGGCATTGCCGATGGTGGCCGACAGCAGCAGCAAAGGGATCCGGGCCGGGAGATAAATCATGGTTTCTTCCCAGACCACGCCGCGGTCCGGGTCCCCCAGGAAATGGGCTTCGTCTAAAACGACGAAATCGGTTTCCAGATCAGCTCCCCGGTGCATGGCGTCATAGAGTTGGTTGCGCAGAATTTCCGTGGTGCCGATGATCACGGGCGCATCCGCGTTTTCCTTGCGGTCCCCGGTCAGGATGCCGGTGTTTTCCGGGCCGAAAAGTTCCGAGAACTCGGCATATTTCGAGTTGCTTAAGGCTTTGAGGGGGGATGCGTACCATGCCTTGCGCTTTTTCCAAAGCATCAGGCGGATGGCCTGTTCCGCGATCCATGTTTTCCCGGAACCGGTAGGGGCCGTGACCAGGCAATCCAGGCCCTGGCGGATTACGTCGATGGCTTCCGATTGAAACGGGTCGGGCTGGAAATCCTTTTTCTCGGGCGTACCGATGTCGGCAAAAATCTTTTTCAGCTTTGAATCCGCGCCGGGGGACAGGTTCGGCATGGACCGCCTCCCCCGGGTCACAACTGGCCGGCGGCGGTGTTTAGCGGAATGATCGGTCCTGTTTCCTGTCATTGATGATGGCCCGTAAGGAAGTATCTGTATCTCATATCCTGCCGATCATCTCCTCAACGATGGCTTTGGCGGACGCGTCCACGTCAAAGGGGGAAATTCCCTTCACATCCGCCTCGACCAGGGCGTCGTCATAGGGCAGAAACCCGAGAAAGGTGAAATCCGCGAGATGCTCCTTTAAAAACTTGATATCTTTGTCGTTTCGGATCTTGTTTCCCACAAGGGCGATGTTTTTGAGTCCGATGCCGGCGGCAAGGGTTTTGATGTGCTCGGCCGTGTCGATGCTGCGCCGTCCCGGTTCCACTACCACCAGGAGCTTGTCCACGGCTTGGGCAGTGGCCCGTCCCATGTGCTCGATACCGGCTTCCATGTCCATGACCACGACTTCATTTCTGGCCAGAATAATATGCGTGATCAACGCTCTTAGCAGGGTGCTTTCCGGGCAGATGCAGCCGGAGCCACCTTTTTTGACCCCGCCCAGCCGCATCAACTTGATATTGCCGAGCCGGGCCGACAGCGCGTCCGGGAGATCATCCACCCTCGGGTTGAGCTTGAAAAACCCGCCGATGGATCCGGGCTTGGCTTCGGTGCGTTCATAAACCAGATTTTTCATTTCCGAAATCGGCACGATGTTTTCCGCGTCATCGATACCCACCGCGCCGGCCAGATTGGCGTCCGGGTCCGCATCAATGGCCAGGACATGTTTGCCCTGTTCGTTTAATGTTCGGATCAGGAGAGCGGAAAACGTGGTTTTGCCGACGCCGCCTTTGCCGCTGACTGCGATTTTCATTAACAACTTCCTTTCTTGCGCGCAAAAAGGTTTTTTATGATTCCATTCAATAACGGGTTGCGAAAAAATTGAGATTGATTTTGAGATATTATCCTCATATCATCATTAAAATCATCGGGCAAGCTTATATTGAGGCCGGCGGATATGAACCACGGCCCTGTTGTTACGGTTTTCCGCACAACGCAGAAGTCGGACTTTCAAGGAATTTACATGGAGTTACTTACTGCAAGAAATACCGAGCAGCGGGATAAACAGCTTTTTACGAAGCCATCCGGGTCGCATGATTAATATTATGAATGATATATCATCAAATGCCTTAAAACCAAGACCGGATGTGGGTGTCCGACCGGAAATCCTGGCCCCGGCGGGCGGTCGCGAGGCGTTTCTGGCGGCCCTGGCCGCGGGCGCGGATGCGATCTACTGCGGTCTCAAGCGATTCTCCGCGCGCATGGCCGCAGAAAATTTCACCATTGATGAGCTGATCCCTTTGACGCGCCTGGCCCGGAAACGTGGGATATCCGTTTTCGTGGCTCTTAATTCCCTGATCAAGCCTGATGAAATCGACGCGGCTGTTTCGCTTCTGGACCAGCTTAACCGCGGGGTAAAACCCGATGCCCTGATTATTCAGGATCTGGGCCTTGTGGCCCTTGCCCGGCAGGTCGGCTTTACCGGTGAGATTCATTTGTCCACGCTTGCCAACGCCGGTTTTGCCGAGGAACTGAAGGCGGTAGGGCGGTTTCCGGAAATCACACGGGTAGTGCTGCCCCGTGAGCTGAGCATCGACGAGATCCGCATGCTTTCCGAACAATGTCCGGATCACCTGAACCTGGAGGTGTTTATTCACGGAGCCCTGTGCTACGCGGTTTCCGGCAGGTGCTACTGGAGCAGCTTCATGGGCGGCAAAAGCGGCCTGCGCGGTCGATGCGTGCAGCCGTGCCGCCGCATTTACCAGCAGCGGGGCCGGCAGCAGCGGTTTTTTGCCTGTCAGGACCTGGGATTCGATGTGCTGACCAAAATTTTGGTGGGAATCCCGAAAATTTCCGCCCTCAAAATTGAGGGCCGCAAAAAGGGTCCTCATTATGTCTATTATACCGTGGCCGCCTACCGGCTTCTGCGGGACCGTCCCGGGGATACAAAAGCCAAGAAAACCGCCCTGAGTTTTCTGGAATACGCCTTGGGCCGGAAAACCACCCATTACAATTTGCTCTCCCAGCGGCCGCAGAATCCCGTTGACGTGGATATTCACACAGGCTCCGGGTTGATGATCGGCCGGATCAGCGGCAAGGGCGTCCGGCCCGGCATATCGGCACGGGAAGAGTTGCTGGCCGGAGATCTGCTCCGGGTCGGCTATGAGGATGAACCTTGGCATGCCGTTTCCCGAATCAAGCGTTATGTTCCCCGCAAGGGTCGGGTGAATCTGAAATCGCCTGGGAAAAACGCTCCGCCGGCAGGGACCCCGGTTTTTCTCATTGACCGCCGGGATTCGGAACTGGCCCGACAGATGGCGGATCTTGCCGCGGAACTGATATCTGCCGAGGAGGCACTCGCGGATGAGCGGCCGGGCAAGGAATCAGCGGCGTTTCGGGTGAAACCAGCCATCAGACCTGTTCCAGATGGCTTTGTAATGGATATGACCGTATGGCGGCGGGCCGGGCAGGCGCACGGCCGGTCAACGGACCCGGTCGGGCTCTGGCTCATGCCGGAATCACGGGATCGGGTCTCATTGGACGGCAGCCGGTTATGGTACTGGCTGCCGCCGGTCATATGGCCGGATCATGAAGCGGGTATGCGGGACGCCATAAGTAATGCTGTGAAACGTCGCTGCACGCATTTTGTGGCCAACGCGCCCTGGCAGATCGGTTTTTTCGAGAAAGCCAGGCATGTAAAGGTGTGGGCCGGACCTTTCTGCAACGTGGCCAATCCGTCGGCCATTGCAATATTGAGACAGATGGGTTTTTCCGGCGTGATCGTCAGCCCGGAACTGGCGGGAGAAGATTATGCCGTGCTGCCGTCGCAAAGCTTGCTGCCCCTAGGGATCGTGGTGGCCGGCAACTGGCCTCTCTGCGTGTCCCGGACAAAGGCCGACAGCCTGGAAATAAACATTTCCTTTAATAGCCTCCGGGGGGAGGGGGCATGGGCCGCCCGCTACGGCCCGGATGTCTGGGTGTTTCCCAACTGGGAAATCGATCTGTCACAGCACCGGACAAAACTGATGTCATACGGTTTCCGGCTGTTTGTCCGGCTGACGGAGCCGGTTCCCCGACAGGTAATCATCAAGAAACGACCCGGTCTCTGGAACTGGGACATGGGGTTGACATAGCCTCTGGATCGTCCCGGATATCCTGGATGCGGAATTTTCAATCCTTATTAAAACCAGATTTTTATCTGATGTCAGCGAGATCATCTTTGATTTTCAGATAAGGACAACTTTGCCTTATTTTAACTGTTGACAATGTATTTTTCATGGGAAGGAGAAATGAGAGACGCAGATCATGTCGTCGTGGAAAGTGACGGGCGGGTGGCCGTGGTGCGTCTCTGCCGTCCGGAAAAGAAAAACGCTCTGTCTCTGTCCATGCTGGAGAGGCTGACGGAACTGGCCCGGGAGTTCGCGGATGACCCTGGACTTTCGGCCGTGATCCTGACGGGCGGTCCGGAGTTTTTTACAGCCGGCGTGGATCTTTTTGATCCGCGATACGCGGATTTGGCAAACCGGAGCCTTACGGAAAAGCGGATCATCATGGAAATCGCCCCCAGGGCCTGCCGGGCCTGGGAAGCCCTGCCGCAAACCACCCTGGCGGTCGTGGAGGGGTTCTGCGTGGGGGGAGGACTTTCCCTGGCCGTGTCCCTGGATTATATCATCATGGCCGAATCCGCCTGGGTCCTGGCTCCGGAAATTGACTGGGGAATGAACATGAGCTGGGGCACGCTTCCTCGCCTCGTTCGCCTCGTTGGGCCGGCCCGGACCAAACGCATGATCATCCTGGGCGAAAAGGTCGCCGCATCTCAAGCACTTTCCTGGGGGCTGGCGCAGTGGACCGCACCGGACGGGCAGGCATTGGAAGCAGCGCTTGCCGTTGCGCGGAAAGCCGCGGAAAAACCCGCGGCACCGGCTGCAATGACCAAGGAGACCGTTAACGCCCTGTCCGGCGCCTTGGACCGGCTTGCCGCTCACATGGATCGGGACCAGTCTCTTTTGTCGATTTTTGATCCCGAGGCCATCAAAAGGCTGACCGGATTCGGAACAAGCTGAGAGAACTGTGGAATATCTTCAAAATTTTCCCCGCCATGCCCGGATAAGAGCTTCGGCAAAGATCATATGATCATCGTGGATTCCTGCGGATGGCTGGAATGGTTTTCCGACGGCAAACTGGCCGATGAATATAGAGTATATTTCACGGATTGAGATATATTTTAATTCCCGCGATCATACTTTTTGAGGTCTATAAGGTTTGAAAAAGGGCCGGGCGGAAATCATTTGTGAACCGGCGGGATGGATGTCTCGGGAAGACGCTGCCCAATTACGGGAAGCCGTGGCTGCATTCGGGTAAAAAATTTTGACAATGGAAGCGAAAAGGTATATTTTGGGTTGAATTCAGATCAACCAAAATAAAGGTCATTTCATGAGCACCATATCCGTATCCGAAGCCAAGATGAAGTTAAGCGCCCTGGTGGAAGCCGTCAGGGAGACCGACGAAGAGGTGGTGATTACCAAAAACGGCCGGCCGGTTGCTGTTCTGGTGAGCCCGGATGAATTTGAAAGCTGGAGGGAAACCATGAAAGTCCGCTTTGACGCGGATTTGATGGAAGAGATTAAAAAAGGCCTATCGTCCATGAAAAAGGGCAAAGCTTCCCTTTATATGCTGGAAGAGCTGCTGCCCGAGTCATGACGCCGGCTGAAGTCAAATTTGTGCTATGGGTGCCGGATGACGTCGCCGTTGTTTTAAAGAAACTTCATCCGGTGATCAAATCCCAGATCCTGGCCGGCCTGAGGACGATTCTGGCAAACCCTCACTGCGGCAAGGCCCTCAAGGACGAATTGTACGGATTGAGAAGTTATCGTGTGAAACGAGTCCGGATAATTTATCGCATAGAAGCAAAGAAGCGGCATATTGAAATCATCGCCGTCGGCCCCCGGCGCATCATCTACGAAGAAACATTACGCATCCTCTCCAAGCCCCGCCATTCTTGATCCTTGCGCATTAAGGGCACCGTCCCGTTAAAATTTTTCCCGATACGTGTAGATCAGCGCCTCGGCATCCGCTTTGGTTTGAATGCCGGCGGCAGCGGTCCGGAAACCGGTGCTTTCGCGCAGGCCTTTGGCCAACCAGCCGAGGCGGCCGCGCATCATTTTGCAGGTGATCTCCTCGCCGAAAACATCAATTGTCAGGTCCAGGAAACGCTGCATCATGTCAAAGCGCATGTCCGGCGTGACCGGCGGAAAAGCCCCGGTTTCCATGAGCGCGCGAATCTGGGCGAAAATCCAGGGATTGCCAAGTGCGGCCCTGCCGATCATGACCGCGTCGCACCCGGTTTCGGACAACATGCGCAGGGCGTCTTCGGGACGCCGGATATCGCCGTTGCCGATGACCGGGATCGATAATTGCTGCTTGATCCGTGCGATCAGGGACCAGTCCGCCGTGCCGGAAAACCGCTGCTGGGCCGTCCGGGGGTGGATGGTGACGGCATCCGCGCCGCTATTTTCGGCGATTTTTGAAAGGTGGAGAGCCTGTTCGCCGGATGCGTCCCACCCGCTGCGCATTTTCAGCGTCAACGGTATGTTTACGGCCCGGCGCACCTGCGCGACAATTTTTTCCGCCAGTTCGGGCGTTTTCATCAATGCCGCGCCGGCCCCGTTTTTGAGTACCTTTTTAACCGCGCACCCGCAGTTGATATCGATGATATCGGCTCCCCCGGCTTCCACCATGGCCGCTGCCTCGGCCATGGCCGCCGGGTCCGCGCCGAAGATCTGAACGGACAAAGGTTTTTCTTCGGGAACGGAGGCGAGCATCTGCCGGGTCTGGGCAGATCCGTATACCAGTCCCTTGGCGCTGATCATTTCCGTGCATACCAGGCCGCACCCGACGGCTTTGACCATCCGGCGGAAGGCCAGGTTGGTGATGCCGGCTAAAGGCGCTAGGATGGTCGGGTGGGACAATGTTACGGATCCAATGTTCATGGCCCTGACCGGCGATTGTCGCATGAGGGGTTGGCGTAACAGAACAGACAGTCGTGACGGCAGGGCTGGTCCAGGTACAGGCCGATGTCCCTGGAAACCCCGCATCCGCAGCCCCGATCCCTCCGCTGGCCGTAATCCCGTTGAAACGAGAGATGCCCGCCGAAAAGATCGACCAGGTGCCGGTTGGGGATGCACGCAGCCGGCGCGATGCCCGTGCCGGGGGGAAGGGCTTCCAGGACGGTCTTTTCGCAGCAGGCGAAAAGCGCCATGCCGTGACTTTCCGTCATTGCCCTCAGGTTCTGAAGAATTTCGATTTTTTGTGCCTGCGGCGGATCGATAAAGGAAAATCCGGGGATGGCGGCGATCCTTTTTCGGATTTTGGCGTAATGATCCATGAAACTCGTGATGCAGCGTTTGATTTTCAGTTTTTCAAGCCGGGCCGCGATGGTTTCAAAATCGGCAAGGTTGTCTCGAATTCGACCATTCCCCGTGGAGTAAAAACAGACGGGATCGAAACGCCACTGAACAGTATGCGGTCCGAAGGCCGCGCACAGTGCGGCCGCCTGGTCCAGCCGGTCCGTCAGCGGCGGGATGCGGGGTTCAAGGATTGCAGATGTTGAATTGATGGTGAAATTGAAAAACAGGTGAAACCCTTTTTGCATCAGGATTTCGCCGTATCCACCGCGGATGAAGGGGCCGAGATTTTTCGACCAGAAAACAATGGTGTGAACCGTCTCGGGCGTTGCCGGAACAATGGATTTTTTCGCGTTGAAGGGATTGGCGGTCTCAAAGCAGCCCTTCTCGATCCGGTCCATGAACCAGTCCATATAAAAGGCCGGGATATCGGTGCGCCGGGACGCGGAAATGACGATTCTGGCAGTCATGAAAGATGATGCGTATAAACTGTTTTTGTCCTTATTTCTTGGCTTTACCGGGTTTTCGATCCGCAAGGGAGACGATCTTGGCGCCGGCGGGTTCGGGGCCGTTCGTTTTCGGAGTGCCTTTTTTCGGGATTTTTTTTGCGTTGGACGGCGCATCCGGGATTTCTTCCCTTGGCGCCACCACCTTCTCCAGTCGCATTTTTTTTTTGCCCATGGTAAATTCCTCTCCCTGGATATAGATATCCCGTAATATCCAGGTCACGGTCTGAAGCGGAATCTGCAGAAAAAGCAACCGGACCAGGTACCAGTTTTTCTTGATATCCGGCCGGATCTCTTCGATCCGTGCGAATGTCATGGGTTGATCTTCAAAATAAATCAATATGATATCATTTTCCATGCTCATGGCGGGGTGCTCCATTGCGCCGTCAAACCGGCGGTGATGTATGGGGGACAGGTCAATCCAAGGGGCTTGGAAACAGCATTGTACGGAACCATTTGAGCAGGGTGTTGCCCCGCAGATAATCCTGATCGATATTGTCGATATCTCTGGCCAGGGCCGCCGGGTTTTCGTACCAGTCGGACCGCTTGCGCAGCGGCTGTTCCGTGTCGAGTTCCTTGACGACCTTTGCCGGATTGCCCACGGCGATGCAGTTTGCCGGGATGGACTGCTTGACCACGGACCGGATCCCGATGATGCTGTTCTGGCCGATGGTGACGCCTTTGCAGATCACTGCGCCGTCGCCGATCCAGACATTTTCCTCAATATGGATGGGAGCGGTGTATCCCACGGACCAGACCCGGTTATAAATGCCGTGCCAGTCCGAATCGGTGATATAGGCACTGCCGGCGATCATGCAGTTGTCGCCGATGGAAATGGAATCAGCCGAACTGATGCGCACCCCCGGGCAGATCAGGCAGTAGTCGCCGATATGGATGCGGCCTTTTCCTTTCTGTTCCGGCCAGACCGTGAGACGGACCTTGTTTTCCCTGGTGGTCAGGATGTTGGCGTACCGGCCGATGGTGATGGGGGTTCCGAACACCTCTATATTCCAGGGATGAATAAAATAGAATCCTTCGCCGAGGGCTTCGAATCGGGGTTTGATGAAGTGCCTGGCGTAAGCGGCCTGAAATCGCAGATACGCTTTTTTAACAAAGTATGGCCGATGATCTTTTCGCAAGGGTCAAATCCGGTTACAGGGTGACGGTGAATTCGGAGGTTTCCCAGAATTTGTGGGAAAACAGCATGGATGCGGGGGTCAGCTGATATAGGGCGTCGGCCGCCATGATAACCACGCCGTTGGTCCAGGTGATTTTATCCTCTGGCCAGATGACCATGTCCGGGAACGTGAACCCGCACCAGTATGATCCGTCGTCAAAGGTGCGGGAGGTGATCCAGT
Organism: uncultured Desulfobacteraceae bacterium; assembly: GCA_964481615.1. Taxonomy (GTDB): domain Bacteria; phylum Desulfobacterota; class Desulfobacteria; order Desulfobacterales; family Desulfosalsimonadaceae; genus SURF-33. Next base: position 33,668 of record CAYZXZ010000008.1, read on the forward strand.
TGAACACGATCTGGGCCAGTTTTGACTTTCCCGCCGCGGCAAGGGCCAGGACAAGCTCCGAGGTTTCGGCGATGGTCACCCAGGGCTGGTCGGAAACGCAGAGCACGCCCATGTCTTCCACCACGAATTTTTTCCAGTGCTGGTCGATGCGCCTGCGGGCCTCGGACCCGGTAACGGCTCCGGAGAGTACCGGATAGAACCAGTCCATGGAATACCGGGACTTGGTCATGTTAAACAGGTGGTACCCGTTTCGAATGGCATGGCCCAGCTTGATCCTGGCCGCATCCCACGCCGGCATGTCGATGTTTAAAATTTTCGCGATGGCCAGGCCGCACTTGATGCTCATATAGATGGAGCTGGAGCCGGTCAGCAGGGCCATCCGGTCGATTTTCCCCTCGGGACTCATGGCCCAGTAAATTTCCCCGGTGGGGGCCTGGAGGTTTATGGCGAAATCGAGGGCGGCCCGTATCACATCCCACATGCGGCTTACAAAACGGGTGTCCCTGGTAATGAGATAATAGTGGAACAGGCCCACGGCGATATAGGTGGTGATATTGGTGTCTCTGGTTTTGTCTATGGGTTCGCCGTTTAAATAGGCGGCATACCAGCTGCCGTCTTCAAGTTGCGTGTCGGCCAGCCATTCGTATGCCAGGCGGGCTTCAGCGACATAGCCGCTGATGCAGAGCCCCATTGCGGCTTCAATATGATCCCATGGATCGGATTTCCCGTTCTCGCTCCAGGGAATTTCACCGCTTTGTTTCTGAAGACCCGCTATCAGCCCCGCCACCGCATCGATATCCACGCCAAGATCCGCTATTTTGCGGGCAATCTCCATGTTCATACCGCGCCTCTTTGTAATGTTCGGTTTGTGCTATCTTTGACGGATTACTAAAAATTCGATTTTTTTTTCAGCCGCTACGGCCCTGCGCGAGCCGGTTGAAATCAAATTTTTTTATATGCCATAATGAAACGGTTGTTGCAATGAAATTCCGATGCCTTTTTGACTTCCGCAATCCTGAACCGTGATCCCCAAAAAACAGGAAAATTGGTCTGGTTTCGAGTGCCCGCGGGTTTGCCGCCTCGGGCTCTTCGTTTTCGGAATATCTCCAGGCCGTTTTCGATGAGGGTCTGCCCCAGTGACAGCCAGACATTACGGTCCGGATGGGAGGGCTTTTTGTCGGCGATCAGGGCCAGTTGCTGTTCATACCAGGTGACTTCCAGAAGGGGAGCCGGTCGATTGGGCCGTTGTCGGCGGACGTTCCAGAATTTTTTCCGGCTTTTGCTGCACCAACGTTCTCCTTGGGTAAGATTATTTTGTTCATATGGCTTCGGGGATTTTCAAAATATCATTCAGGACATCAAGTCTCTTTTTCTGGATTCTGTTCCATTTCAAGTACTGTTTTTTCGTCCATCGGGTTTTTGAATTGGACATGAACCGAGCACTCTCCAAATGGATGGAATTGAATGGAGACGACCCTAGCAATTATTTTAACTTCCTGGATTATATAACCTTTTTTATGGGAGATGGTGATATGAATCCATTTTTTATGAAGCATCGCCGCTTCGGAATGTTTCATGTTTTTAACGATGCAGCCGAGACCGCCGGTTGATATGTCGAGGATGTTGACCTTGGTGATTTGACCGGAGGGGTTGCCGTCGTGATCCATCTCCTGGATTTTTCCCTTCAAAAGCGTCCGGTGGCGCTTGTGGGCCCGGCGCGCCTGTCCCTTTTTTCCGGATAATAAGTGGCATGTTTTTTTCTTTACTTCACAGTAACTGCGGAGTTTTGATTCAACAATCGGGTTTTCCTTGAGAATTTTTTCATAAGTCTCTTTTTCCAGATAGGAGATTTCAGCGTTTTCGACCGAGGTGAGGGTGTAGCTATGGCTTGAAAAAGTGAAGAATGCCTCCACTCCGGCGATATCACCTTCCCGAAGTGTTGCATAATTGACTTGCTGACCCGTTTCATTGTCATAATAACTTAAGTTCAGCCGTCCCGACCGGATAAAATACAACCGATCGTCGAATTTTCCTTGCTCGAAAACGTTGACACCCGCCTTGACGGAAAAATCGTTGAGCGCGAAATATAATGCAGCCGCTTCGCTTTTATCGAAATTGGCGTAGAGATCGGCCCATGGTTTCATTCTTTTGGGATCCATGGCCGCTATTTTTTCTTGTTCGATGATTTCCCCTGATGAGATAATTTCAGAAAGCGCCATGGGGGCGATTTTGATCAGCTGCTCCCGCAGTCGCTCCGCCTGTCTGAATTTTTTTTGAGCGGCGTATTTCAGTATTCCGTCTTGAAGGATTTTTATGACGGCTTCCTGGTTTTTTTCCTGAACATATTTTTTGGCAAGCAACTCTTCAGTCAGTTGTTCCGCCCCTGGTTTTTCATGCGTATCATCCGGATATTGTTTCCGGATATCAAAAGGAATCTGACATTGCTTGCATTTGACACGGATCCCTTGCGAGGGAAGCCTGGTCTCGTCTATTTGATATAACATTCCACACCTAGGGCATTGCGCTTTCATTTTTTTCTCCGGGTATAAGGCGGCGCCGCGCCGACCGCGCGGTCCGAGTCCGCTGAAAAATATCAGTGGTTGCAACGCTGCAAGGATCAGAAGTGTCAAATGTCATCAGAAAACTGCTTGACAATTTATTACCTCGATTTTGCACCGCTTGATGGAAAAAAGTGAAGAAACCATCTGGG
>CAYZXZ010000009.1:0-35936 GCA_964481615.1 uncultured Desulfobacteraceae bacterium
CTATTTTTCGTTTCAGGTATCATTGGACAAAGGCTCGGCCACACAGGCGGCCCACGGATTTTCCCTGGTCCAGGAAAAACGGCTGGCGGAAACCTTTCTGGCCCGCATTTATCTGGAAATGGATCATTTCGCATATGCAAGGGATCAGTTGGACCAGCAGCTGCGCAGTTATCCTATGGGAAAATCGGTTTCCGAAAAAGACCGCTTCGGCGTGGCCCTTCTCTATCACCGGGCCGGGCTGCTGGCAAACGGCACCGGCGATTACGAAAACGCATTTGATTATTTTTCGCAATCTGCCGCCCTCAACCTGGAAATGGGCAATGCTGTTAGCGCCATGACCAATGTCGTCAACCTGGTGTCGATTACCGGACATGAAAACCATGAAGCCGGGGCCGGACAGCATGGGGCTCGACAGCATAAACACGTCGGCCCCGACAGGGTTGCCGTCATCCGCGGGTTCGATGCCAGGGCCAGGGATCTGATCGCAGCGGATCCCGTGATCGCCGATTCACCCAAGGTTCTGGCATACCATAATCGCATGGGCGTTTTTTTCGCCCAAAATACAGATTCCGCGGAAAAGGATATCGCCGGCGCCGTGGGCAGGATCATGGGTCTTGGCGAGGCGTATCCGCGGTTTCAGAAAGGACTGGACACGTTCGACCGGCTTTGGCCCCGACGGACTCGCGAGCATATGGAAATCGCGGTGATGCTCCATCTCAACATGGCCGTTGTCGCATCGCAGCTCGGTGATCCCACAGCAGCCTCCCGTCATTTCGACAATGCCCTGGCTCTTTCCGAATCAGGTGTTTTCCCGGATCTGAAATGGCGGGCTCTGGCCGGCCTTGGCCGCATTAAAGAAGCCTTTGCCGTGCTGCAAACCGTAACCCTGCTTCGGGCCGGATGCGCACCCTTTGAAATCATGCATGCATTTGGCGGCCTTGTCATGGAACAATTTGCCAAAGAAGATGCCGAATCCGCATTCAATCTTGCCGAGCGCCTGGCGGAAATCGAACGCTTCAACCGCACAGCATACATGGCATCTCCCGATGATCCGGGCGAAAGGGAGTTTTACACGGCCACTTATACCCGGATCACGCGGATTCAGGATATGGAAAACAGGCTTGGGGAACTAACGGGTGATGCCGGCAAACTGATGCGGGAACGGATCGACACCGAGGCCCGACTCATAGAAGACCGGATCATGAAATCGGCCGATGTTCCCGAGGCCCTGCTGCTGTTTCACTCAAAGGCCGATCGCCTACGCTGGATCACTTTGATGGGGTGCGCCCTGGAAATCGAGACCCTGGCCGAAAAAATCGCCGACATCGGGATCCGGTCCGGCGGCGCAACCGCAAAGGACGAAGAGATAAAAACCCTGACCCTTGCCCGCGACGCCCTGATCAAAAACTATCACGCCCTGGCGGAAGATGCCTATTTCAATCGCCCAAAAGACCGGCCGGCTGATCCGACCACTTTCCTGGCGCCGGAACCTATCGAAGCCATGGATCTCATGGATCTGCTGGAAGACGAAGATCTTGTGATCCGCATTTTCAGCACCGGCCTTCCGGATACCCCTTTTCTGGTATTTACGGTCACTAATGAGGCGGTCGCGGCGCAATCCGTTAAACGGCATGAAAAGTTGGCCGAAACCATCGCGACCCTCAGCAACGGTGATCTTCCTTATATCGCGTTTGAAACCCCGGCGGCCGTAAAGACCGAAACGGTTTATCCCTTTGCACTTTCGGGAGCCCATTTGTACAGGAGTCTTGCTGGCCGGAAACCCTTCAAGTCAAAACTCCTGGCTGTTCCGGAAGCCCCGGTGACCCAAGAGATCAACGACTCCTATATTGTCCGCCCCCTTTCCGAACTTCCGGAAATACCGGATTCGCGTTACTGGATGACTTACAACGACACGCACACGGCCCTGATTACCGGAAGGCTGGCCCCGGCCGCCACGGTTCCCACGCGACCCGGCCAGGGATCGGCGCGATTCTTTGCAGTATACCCGGATGAAAACCGGAGGTTTCGGATCGAATCCCTGGCCACGGCTCTTCCCAATGCCGGCATTGCCATCTTTTCCAGATCCGATATCTGGGATCCCTTTGTGGTCGGCCATGTATTATCGGTTTTCGGATGCCCTACCCTGCTGTTCGGTGATCCTTCACAATCACCCAAACAATGGTTGTCGGCCTTTTTAACCCAATATCCCGACATGTCCGCATTTACCGCATTTGCCGCGATATCCGAACCGACGTCACCGACCGCTGACGCCGCCCCGGCTCTGCAGCCACAGGCAGATACAGGGAGGCTAATGTTTCTAGGATATAAAGGAATGACCCCCGAAGCCGCGGCCCGGTTTGCCGACAATAATTTCGTCCGCTATGTCCGGACCAGCCGTGCCGCTTTTGACGCAGGAGACGATTTTACGGCCCTTGCCATGGTGGACAACGCCATTTCAGTGGCGGAAGAAATCCAAAAATACGCCCAATACCTGACCGGCCTTTATCAGATCGGCCGGGAAAGCGCTTACCGGTCCGGTAATATCGAAAAAGCCCTTGTTTACGCTAAACAGCTCGCCCAACGGCTCGATGAGGTCCAGCCCGACACGCCGGCCCATGCCGAAGCCCTGCTACGACTCGGGCTCATTCATGCAAAACGCGAAGATTACGCCCGTGCAGTTGCGCCCATTGAAACCGCGGTTGAGATCATGTCCGAACTGCAAATCGACGATACCCTGATCCGCGCAATGACCGATCTCGGGATCGTGCTGGAAAACGCCACGCAGTATGAAAGCGCTCTGAGCCGGTTTACATCGGCCGAGACATTGAGCAAAACACTGGGACTGCCGGAATTGCAGGCGGCCCAAAATCTTAATATCGGCCGCATTTACGATCTCCGCCTGAGCCGGTATCCCGAAGCCATCGCATTTTATGAAAAGGCCATAAAAATTTACCGGGAACACAATAACCCGGAAAAAACAGCCGAATCCCTGGTCAACATCGGCCGATGTCATCGCCTGCTGGGCAATTTTTCCTTAGCGGCCCGGCATTATCAGGAAGCGATGACGCTTGTCGGCGATCCAGCGGAGACGCCTTCTATTGCCTATCTCACCATTCTCATGGAACAGGCCAACAATGCCTGGTTCCAGGGTCGTTACGAAGAGGCTTTCCGGCTCCAGCGCCGGGTTTTCCTGGCCGCCGAAGCTGCGCCCTATCCAGGCTTGCAGGTCATGGCTCTCAATACGGCCGGTCTGATCTGGTGGACCCTGGGCAATTACGACAAGGCAATGGCCGAACTCCGACAAGCCCTTAAAACCTCTGAAATCCTGAAAATCCGCAAGGACGAGATCGCCACCACCTTCAACAATATCGGACTGGTTTACCGGGATATCGGGCAATACGAGGATGCATTAAACATGTTCGACCGGGCTCTTGCCATTGACCTGGAAATCGGCTCCCAATGGGCAATCGCCTATGATTACCGAAACCAGGGTCTTACTTGGCTCAAGCTCAACAAGCCGGAAACGGCCCTGCCGCTCTTTGAACAATCTTATGCCATTTCCAGCGCCATCGGCAACCGGATCAATGCGGCAAAGGCCCTGCTCGGACTGGGCAGCGCGCAAACCGATCTGGAACAATTCGCCGAAGCCGAAAACACATTTGTCCAGGCCATAGATCTTTCCCGCTCCATGATGCTGCGGGAAACCGAATGGCGGGCACTTTTCGGACTGGCCGAAATCAAGCGCGAATTCCGGAAGGACCCGGAAGCAGCCGAACAATTGTTGAGGGAAGCAATTGAGGTGATCGAAGGGCTGCGGGCCGAAATGAAAATCGACGCTCTTAAGGAAAGCTTCCTTGAAAATAAGCTTTCCGTGTATGAAGCCCTCGTGCTGCTCCTGGCCGATCAGGGACGGTCCGAAGAAGCATTTGAAATCGCGGAACGTTCCCGTTCCCGCAATTTCATCGACATTCTGAGCAACCAGCCCGTCGCTTTTGGGGATGCGGCTGAAAACGCACTTTTTGAAAGGATCGATTTGATCCGCTCCGAAATCGAACAATTTGAATCCATGCTCGCGGGCGCGACCCGTCCGGATGAACAAAAAACCTATGCCGACAGACTGGAAGTCCTCAAAAACGATCTTGACGGCACCCTCACAGACATCCAGGCCCTCAATCCCGAACTTGCCGCAATGGTATCGGTAACGCCCGTTAATGCCGCATCGATTTTAAAAAGCCTTTCCCCAGGTGTGGCCCTTGCATCCTATTACGTTACCGAAAAAGAAATCCTCTGCTGGGTCCTTACTTCTGAAAATCCGGCGACAGATACGGCTGCCGCGATCCGCCTGGTCCGTGTCCCCACGGATAAAACCGCGCTGGAACAGGAAATCCTGATTTACAGGCGGATCCTGCAGAATCTCGAGCCCTTTGAAAAGCACGGCGCCGACCTGTTCGAACGCCTGGCAGCGCCGATTCTGCCCTATCTCGAAGGCATTGAAATCCTCGGGATCATTCCCCACGGTCCGCTTCACTACCTGTCGTTTGCCACTCTCTTTGACGGGGAGCGGTTTCTGGTGGACACCCGCGCCCTGTTTTACCTTCCCAGCGCAAGCATCTTAGAACATGTCGTTACAAAACGGGTAGCTTATGACAAACAGCAGCTTAAAGTATTGGCCGTTGGGAACCCGGATCTCGGAGATCCTGTATTAAATCTACCCTTTGCCGAGCAGGAAGCCCATGCCATCGGCTGGAATTTCCCGGCCATCACCATCCTAACCCGGGAAAACGCCACCCGGAACTGGGTGGTTGACAATATTGACAGATTTGATATTGTTCATATCGCTTCCCACGGAGAATTCGATCCCGTAAATCCCCTGCTGTCGGCGTTGAAACTGGCCCGAACCGACACAACGGAGATCACAGACGTCGTCCATGCCGGCGATTTGTCGGCCAGAGATGTTTTCGGATTGCGGATAAAGGCCGAACTGGTGGTCTTAAGCGCCTGCCAGACCGGGTTGGGAAGAATCAGCGCCGGTGACGACGTGGTCGGGTTGAACCGGTCGTTCCTGTATGCTGGAACCCATGCGGTGATTTCAAGCCTGTGGCGGGTCAGCGATGTTTCAACAGCGGTGCTGATCAAGTCCTTTTACCGCCGCTACATGGAACAAAACAAGGCGGAAAGCATCCAAGACGCCATGCGCCATGTCAAAAGCCGATACCCTCACCCGGGATACTGGGGGGCTTTTACACTGGTCGGCGATTATGAATGATGACGGCTGCGCAAAAAATCCGGTTTTTACAAGAGCATCATCAATAATTAATATGGAAAAAAGGAAAGCGCTATGAAACCAATAACTGTCCGTTTGTTCATGACGCTCGTCATCTTAAGCCTTGCTGCACTTGCGGTTGCCAATGTGCAGAAGGTCTGGGTGACATCCGAAGACGCGACCCTTCAGGCGGAGCGATCCACATCGTCTGAAACCATAGCAGCGATGAAACGGGGAACGGAGCTGACCGTTTCAGCCTTTGAAAATCGCTGGTACAAGGTAACCGCGCCTGATGGGAAAACCGGATGGATCTTTAGGGGAAAAATTTCCACCGATCCGCCGCCTGATGCCGGCGACGAAAGCGGGTCCGGCAGTATCGGCGGACTTCTGGGCGGAGTTACGGGAAGCAGCATAGAAGCAGATGCCGCTAACAGTTCCCGCAGTATCAGGGGTCTGTCGCCCGAAGCCAAGGAATATGCCAACCAGACCGGAACCTCAGCAGAAAGCCAGGCGGCACTGGACATGGTCCTGTCATCAAAGCTCAATAAAACCGACATCGATCTGTTTTTAAAAGAAGGTAAAATTGGCGAATATGCTTATTGAGCGACAGAAACACATGTTGAAAAAATACGAATCCTTGAGGACGACCTTCATAAAAATTTTTTATTACGCGATAAACAGGAGATAAATCCTATGGATATCCGACATTCCGACCCACCCGTTTCCACACCGCGTATCCGGAGACGGGACTTTATCAGACTGGCAGGCCCGTTTACGCTGCTTCTGGCCGCCGGCCCGGCATATGCTTTCAAGCTCTTTGATATCATCGATCCCGAACAGAAAAACAAGGATATCCAAAGAACCCGGCAGGTCCTCGATGGTGTCACCGGCATCGCTCAGAGCATAGAAGGAATCGATTATCAGAGCGAGTTCACCATCGGAGAGACGCTTGCACTGGAAGGTTTTAAGCGATACGGGCGGCCGGTCAAGGATGAGCGGCTGCAGCGCTATGTCAACCTGCTCGGAAACGCGACGGCCCGCAATTCCCTGCGCCCGGACATCCCGTATTATTTTGTGGTGGTGGAAAGTCCGCTCTATAATGCATTCGCCTGTCCCGGCGGCATCATTTTCCTCAGTTCCAGCCTGGTCAAGGGCATGTCCGACGAGGCGGAGCTTGCTTGCGTTCTGGCCCATGAAGTCGGGCATGTGGCCCATAAGCATGCCCTGCAATCCATCCAGCGGGCGAAATTCTTCGAGGGCGCGGCCAAAATCGGTACCGCCGGCATGAGGGGCGAACAGGGCCAGAAATACCGTTCGATGATCAGTGATCTTCAGACGGTCCTATTCGACAAGGGGCTTGACCAGAATATGGAATTTGAAGCAGACCGCTCGGGAATGGATTTTGCCTATCGAACCGGTTATGACCCGGCCGGCCTGATCCGGGTTCTGGAAATGCTGGCCCGGCAGCAGGCATCGGCCGCCCACAAAGGCTCCTGGTTTTCCACACATCCGCCGCTGTCGGAACGGATCTCTATGTGCAAAGCGACAATGGCGGATTACCCGGATGCCGCTGAAATGTCCACCGCAAAAGAACGATTCTTATCGTATCGCGATCCGGCGTAGCTTTTTTCGGTTCTTATTCCATTTTGCATTTAAGATGTCATCAAGGAGGTAAGAAGGGGGCGACGCAGATTTACGTTTTATAAATTGAGGAGCCGACGACGCAGCCAACGCGGCGCGGCGTGTATCAAAAAACAACTGGAACACGCAAACCATCGGACTGCGCATGGCGAGCTGGCTATGTTTATACGATTTATGATCGGAATGACGGGGTATGCTCCGGGGAAACAGCCCGGGGCCCGGTATAATCGATGTGGGAGCAAAGGTCCGGTCGGCTGGACGCGATGGAGTTACTTGCCGCAGCATTTCTTGTGTTTTTTGCCGCTGCCGCAGGGGCAGGGATCATTGCGGCCGACTTTTTCCGCAATCCGCTTGACGGGCTGTTTCCGGGGCGGAGGACCGCCGTGGGAAAAGGAAAGCTGCTGCTGGCGGGGGCGTGTCAAATCTACACCGGCTTCGGGCTCGGCAAGCTGGATGCGGAACAGTATCCGCAGGGTTTCCTCCCGGATTCGGAGCACCATCTCCTGGAACATCTCATAGGCTTCCTTTTTGTAGGCCCGGATGGGATCCTGTTGAGCGTATCCCCGCAGGCCGATCCCTTCTCTTAGATGATCCATGGACAGGAGGTGATCTTTCCAGAAATTGTCCACGATCTGGAGCATGAGAATGCGTTCGATGTTGCGGAAGTAATCGGGGGCGATGGCGGCTTCTTTCTGGTGATAAAGGGAAAGCGCCGTTTCATGGATGTACTGGATAATTTTTTCCGGCGTATCCGCTGTTTTCTCCAACCCGTCGGTGGTGATCCGGAAATTGAACTGGTTAAACACCGCATCGGCCAGTCCCTTCAGATCCCATTCCCACACCGGCAGTTTGTCATCTCCGTATGTATCAACAATATATTCCGCGTTTTCCATGATCCAGTTTTCGATTTCAGGTTTGAGGCTTTCGCCGCTTAACGCCTGGCGGCGCTGCCGGTAGACCACTTCCCGCTGCTGGTTCATGACATCGTCGAAATCGATGAGCTGTTTCCGGATATCGAAGTTATGGGCCTCCACCTTGGTCTGAGCATTTTCTATGGCCCTGGATATCATCCGGTGCTCAATGGGCTCGCCCTCCTCCATTCCCAGTCGGCTCATGATGGCGGAAATGCGCTCCCCGCCGAAAATCCGCAGCAGATCATCCTCTAAGGCCAAATAAAACCGGGAAGAACCAGGATCACCCTGCCGGCCGGAACGGCCCCGCAACTGATTATCGATCCTGCGACTTTCATGGCGCTCCGTACCGAGCACATGAAGCCCGCCCAGCGCCACGACCCCTTCGCCAAGAACGATATCGGTGCCGCGACCCGCCATATTGGTGGAAATGGTCACCGCCCCCTTCTGTCCGGCATTGGCGATGATTTCCGCTTCGGCTTCATGATTTTTGGCATTGAGAACGTTATGGGGGATCCCCCTTCTTTTGAGTTTCTGGCTGACATCCTCGGAAACGTCGATGGATACCGTGCCCACCAGCACCGGTTGGCCCTTGGTGTTGAGCGCCGAAATTTCATCAAGGACTGCTTCGAATTTTTCGCGCCGGGTCCGGTAGATCACATCCGAATGGTCCACACGGATCATGGGCTCGTTGGTGGGGATGACCACCACGTCAAGATTATAAATCTTATTGAATTCCGCGGCCTCGGTTTCGGCGGTGCCGGTCATGCCGGCCAGTTTTTCATACATCCGGAAATAGTTCTGGAAAGTGATGGTGGCCAGGGTCTGGTTCTCATTTTCAATTTTAACCTTTTCCTTGGCCTCCAGGGCCTGATGCAGGCCCTCGGAATATCTGCGTCCAGGCATCAGGCGACCGGTGAACTCATCCACGATGACGACTCCGCCTTCCTTGACGATATAATCTACGTCCCGCTTGAACAAGAAATGCGCCTTCAACGCCTGGTTGACATGATGGAGAAAGTCGATGCATTTGGGATCATAGAGATTGTCCACTCCCATCAATTTTTCGACCCTGGCCACGCCATCTTCGGTCAGGGTGACGCTTCGGGCCTTTTCATCAATGGTATAGTGATCTTCTCGTTGCAATGAGGGGATGATGTTGTTGACCTGATAATAGAGATCGGTCGATTTTTCGGCAGGTCCTGAAATGATCAGCGGGGTCCGGGCTTCATCAATCAAAATGCTGTCCACTTCGTCGACAATGGCGAAATGAAGATCCCGCTGAACCAACAGGTCCCTTTCAAACTTCATGTTGTCGCGCAGGTAATCAAACCCGAACTCATTGTTGGTGCCATAGATGATATCCGCGCCATAGGCGGCTTTACGCTCATGATCATTGAGGCCGTGAACAATGACGCCGACTTTTAAGTCCAGAAAACGGAAAATTCGCCCCATCCACGCTGAGTCACGACGCGCCAGGTAATCATTGACCGTGATGATGTGCACGCCTTTTCCGGTAAGCGCATTCAGATAGGCGGCCAGAGGAGCAACCAGGGTTTTCCCCTCACCGGTTTTCATCTCAGCGATATTTCCCTGGTGAAGCACCATTCCACCCATGAGCTGTACGTCGAAATGGCGCATGTCAAGGGTGCGGCGGGACGCCTCCCGGACGGTTGCGAATGCTTCGGGAAGCAGGTCGTCCAATGATTCGCCGTTTTGATGCCGCCGGATCAGCTTTTGCGTCTGGGCCGCCAGCTCGGCGTCGCTCATGGCCGTGACAGCCGGTTCTAAATTATTAATGGCCTCCACGGCGGGCATCAATTGACGCAGGACCCTCTCGTTTCTGCTGCCGAACAGCTTTACCAGAAATTTATTTACAGCCCCAAAATCCATTGGCGGCAAAATCTCCTGAAATTATTACTACTAAAATCGGAAGAAACCGGAATATCGGTTAAGATGGGTTGTTGTTTGCAAGGTATTCGGGCATGAATTTTGCGGCATCCACCGGAATATCATTGACGCGGACTTCATAATGCAGATGCGGACCGGTACTGCGTCCGGTACCGCCGACTTTTCCGATCACATCGCCTTGACTGACCTGTTTATCAATGGTGACCGAGATGACACTCAAATGCGCGTAACGGGTGATGATCCCGAATCCGTGATCAATTGCGACTGTTTTCCCGAGAGATCCATGATATCCACAATAAATAACCGTCCCGTTGGCGGTGGCATAAACCGGCGCACCGTTGCGATCAGCGATATCCACACCGCTGTGAAATTCGCGCTTTCCTGTAAACGGCGATTTGCGGTAGCCGAATCCCGATGACACCGTCCCGCCATGAAGAGGACGGATGGAAGGGGTTGATTCCCGGATCTGCTTGATCTCCTTGATGGCGCCCCATAACAGGAGAAACTCCTCCGATCGTTGCATCACCGCCTGATCGAGCTGCTCCATCCGATCGACAAGGTTGTCAATCAAAACCTGGTAATCATCGACATTCATTTCAAGCGAGCCCGGGGTTTGTGTTAAAGCACCCCCCATGCCGGTGGATTGCCGGGACGCAGCCGTATTATCCATATAAACATTCGAATCAACGCCCAACCGGATTTTCTGATCCAACTGGTTTAAACGGACCAGTTTCAACTGCAAATTATCGATTTTGGATTGAAACATTCCGATTTGACGCTCGCGGATATCAATTTCGGATTGCAGTTCATCGACATCATCCAAAAGTATCAGCGCATCAGGCGTCGCCCACTTCATAGTGACATAATCATATGTACCATAGGCAATCAGTAATGCGCCCCCAATAAGGATACCGCAGAACAAACGGACAAATCCATGGAAAAAAATAAACGATTTTACCTTTGGTCCGGTCCTTTCCGACAGGATCAGATTCAGCTTTCGTATCATAAGTTATCCATTTTGAAGGGTTTTTTCTTCATACATCCATTGACCTTCAGATGGAGAGTCTATCAACTTGAAGATCCGATGTCAAGGTTGGCAACCCTGTAAAAAATCAAACGACTCTGCATAACGAACCCGGTCTGCGAAGCCGGAAGAGGTGCAACTGAATATAAAAGAAACAGGACGGGAAAGAACACCCCGTCCTGTTTTATGGAAGCGGCCGCTACATAAGGCCCAGTTTGAATTTCAATGCATTCAACGTATTTTTCATCAGCATCGTAATGGTCATGGGGCCGACGCCGCCCGGTACCGGCGTGATGGACCCGGCGATTTCCTTGGCTGCGTCAAAATCGACATCGCCGCGCAGTATGGCGATTTTCTTGCCGGTTTTTTCGCTGATCTTTTCACCGACCCGGTTGACGCCCACATCGATCACGCAGGCACCGGGTTTGATCCATTCCGGCTTCACCAGGCCCGGCACGCCCGCGGCCACGATCAGGATATTGGCACGCTTGCAATGAGACGCCAGATCTTTTGTGCCGGTATGCACCACCGTAACCGTCGCGTTGGCGCCCTTGCCCTTTTGAAGCATCATGTTGGCGATGGGCTTGCCAACGATATTGGACCGGCCGACAACAACGACTTCCGCGCCCTTGGTTTCAACCCCGGACCGAACGATCATTTCCTGGATACCGGCAGGCGTGCAGGGAGGAAACTTGACTTCCGATCCGCCGATCATCAGGCGGCCGACATTGACCGGATGAAAGCCGTCGACATCCTTGTCCGGATCAATGGCATTGAGAATTTTTTTCTCATCAATGTGCTTTGGAAGGGGGAGCTGGACGAGAATGCCGTTGATGCTGTCGTCCTTGTTGTATTTATCGATCAATGCCAGAAGATCGGCTTCGGAGATCGTCTCCAGCTGGTTGTCCTGAACCTCTTTGAAACCCACGCGATGGCCGGTTTGAATTTTTAAGGTCACATATGAAATGGACGCCGGATTCTCGCCCACGAGAATGGTCACAAGGCCGGGCACCACGCCATGTTTTTCCTTGATCTGCTTGACCTCTTCGGTGATTTCCTCCAGTATGGTCTCGCGGATCTCGGTTCCAAGGATTAGTTTTGCTGTCATGGTTTTCTCCTTTTTTGTTTTAGTTAGCGGTTAAATATAATAGTTTTGAACTCTTTGCGACTTTATAAAATCTTATTTCCTTAAAAATTAAAGTACAAATGGGATCATGTCGAGGCCCGCAGTTTCATCCAGGCCCAGCATGATGTTCATATTCTGGACCGCCTGTCCGGCGGCTCCTTTCCCGAGGTTGTCAATGGCCGACATCAGTATGATACGCCGGGTGGCGGCCTCAACGATAAACCCGATATCGCAGAAATTGGTGCCTCGGACATGGGCCGTATCCGGCGGCCGGTTCCCGGTCAGACGGATAAACCGCCGGTCGGCATAAAACCCGGCCAGACATTCGGATATATCCGATGATCGCACACCCTCGGACAGGGTCGCATAAATGGTGGCTTCCATACCGCGAATCATGGGTACCAGGTGCGGAACAAAGGTAATGGATGCGGGTGTTTTGGAGGCCTGGCTCAATTTCTCGTCCATCTCGGGCTGATGCCGGTGGCTGCCGACCTTGTATGCCCGAAATGATTCGGTTGCCTCGCAAAAATGCATGGGCAGTGAAAGGGATCGACCGGCTCCGGAAACCCCTGACTTGGCATCGGCGATAAGGGTTCGGATGTCGATGAGTTTATTGACGATAAGAGGCCAGAGGGGCAGCAGCACGCTGGTGGGATAACAGCCGGGATTGCCGATAAGAGAAGCTTTCCGGATCTGCTCCCCAAAGACTTCTGGCAGGCCGTAAACAGCATCTGCAAGCAGTTCCGGGGCCGTATGGGCCTGGTAGGCCGATTCATATTTGGCGGCATCGGAAAACCGGAAATCCGCAGAAAGATCCACGATCTTTTTTTTGCGACGGATCAGACCGGGAACAAATGCCATGGGTAATTTGTGCGGCAGGCCCAGAAAAACCGCATCCGCCCGGTCGCATACAACGTCTTCGTCATAGGCTTCGCAGGTAAGATCGACCCTGCCGG
This sequence comes from uncultured Desulfobacteraceae bacterium, assembly GCA_964481615.1. GTDB lineage: Bacteria > Desulfobacterota > Desulfobacteria > Desulfobacterales > Desulfosalsimonadaceae > SURF-33. The sequence continues at coordinate 12,833 of CAYZXZ010000009.1, forward strand.
CCATGGCCGGAAACACGTCGGAAAACTTTACCCCAGCATACTGCCGGGATGTCAGAACCGTCAGTTTTAGATCCGGATGCCCGGCAAGGATGCGAACCAATTCCGCGCCTGCGTATCCGGTGGCACCCACTACAGCTACTCTGCTCATTGCCATTTGGCGGCCTTTGTTAAAAAATCTTTTAACGTATCTGTTGATGTCGGTTTCATATTGACGGGGAAATACCAGAGACCGGTTTTGTTTTCAAGTCATTTCATCGGCATTTCATCAGCACGTCTCATCAACAGGGTCCATAATGGAGCCATGGGCCGGAAATTCGTCAGGTCTCGCCCATCAGGCCCATTGCCGGGCGGATAAAAACTCCCGGATGGCGCTGGAAACCGATTGCTTTTGTTCGATGGGCGACAAATGACCCGCTCCCGGAACGGATACCATGCGTGATCCGGCAATATTGGCATGGAGAAATTGCCCGTATTTCGGTGGTGTGACCATGTCTTTTTCACCGGTTATCACCAGCACCGGCACCTGGATACGGTCAAGTTTATTTATCACGTCAAAAGAATTACACGCACGATAGTCGTCAAGGGCGATTTGGGGATCGCTGGTGGTCATGGCCGAAAGAATCGGAATGATCCGTTTTCTGTCGCTGTCCGGGCCAAGGGAGAACTGCACGGTCAATTCAAAATACTGGTGAAAATCCTTTTCGATGGTTTCAAAAATCAGCGGCAGGACCTTGATACGCGCCCAGGTATGCATGAGAATGGCAGCATCTGCGGCATCAGGCCTTCGGATCAGAATCTCAAGGGCAATGGCCCCGCCCATGCTGAGACCGCAGAGAACTGTTTTTTTGCATGGGATATGCCCCATCAGGTCCATGACGGCATCCGCGTAACCAGCAACATCATCATATCCTTTGCCAATGGATGCGCCATGGCCCGGCAGATCTAGGGCGATGGTATTGGCCACATCATAAAGGTCGGGAACCTGATATTGCCAGAGGTCCTTTGACAGGCCCGCGCCGTGAACAAATATCAGTGCGGGCAGATACGGATCAAGGGGCCATCGACCGGTGATCACGGGATGCGCTCCGATCATGTTGGTCATTATTATGCTCCTTATTTTAATGATCCGGATCATGCAAACCGCATTTGGGAATCCGATAAAAAGGACCCGCGGCTGCGGGTGAGATCGTCTCATATGGTACGGCCAGCAGGTCCATGGGATCGATAAAAGCGGACCGATCCATCCGGTTCAGCAAAGGCCATGTCAGGGTTTCGACGGACGGCAGCAGGCGACGCCACGCCGCACTGACATGCAGGTGGGCCGGAAGACGGGTCCGGCGAATATCCACATCCGCAATACGGGCAAAGATACCGCCGCTGTTTAGGGTGTCTCCAACGGCCAGATGCGAATCCGGTGTCACGTGCCCGTAAAACGTATAAAATTCGTCCTTTTGGCCGCTACCGGACATCCGATGACTGGCGATAACGGTCTTTCCGAGAAAATCCGGAATCAGGCCGACGATTTTCCCGGGATGGATCAGCGGCACCCGGATGGTCTCATCCAGCCGGAATAGCAGATTGCTGCGGGTCTGAAACAGACACAGATCGATCCCCTCATGGGAAAACGTCCGGCGGCCGGCCGGGGGCCACCATTTTTCCATGGTGCAAAACCCCATTCCCGGCAAAAACACAAAACGGTCAAACCCCGACGCTGAAAGCCGGTTTGTAGCCACCAGGCGATTTACAAAATCGCTTGGGATAAAACCGTCCTTAATATCCGCGTTCATGAACCTTCAGCCGTCCTGTGATTTCATGGCTTCGACCATTGTCTGAAACCGGCGGGCTTCACGGACATCGTCCATCTTTTCGTAGAGCTTCTGAATCCGCAGATAATATTCCTTTTTATTGTCCGGGTCTTCCTGGGACAGGCTTAAAAAAAGATCGAGCAGTTTCTTGGACCGGTCTCCGGTCTGATAGCAGAGCTCCGCGTAACGGCGCCGGATGAAAGGATCCGTGCGTGATCCGCACGCCGCACACCCCTGGATGATCCTGGCGTAAAGGTCTCTTGCCTTTTGGGTTTCACCGGCGGCCTCCAAGGTCTTTGCCAGGGACCGGGCCATGATCTCATTATATTCATGAGCGTTCAGCCAGGTCGAAAAAAAACGGATCGCCGCATGGTAATCGCCCTTAAGATAAAGTGTTTCACCTATCAGCAACTGGATCTGAATTAATGGCTGCATGGAGGCCGGACATGCGGCAAGCAAGGCTACGGCCAGATCATATGCCTTCTGCTCCCAGTAGATATCGCATAGAATCTGGTATGCGCGGATCGACTCGGGATACTTCCGGACAAAGGGTTCCATGATTCGTCTGGCGGTCTCGTAACGGCTGAGGTTGACCAGGGCCGTTGCCAGTTCCGGAGGAATCAGACCGTGCGGGTCTTCATCCTGTTCCATGGCATCGGTAAGCAGATCAACGGCGGTTTCAAAATCACCACTGTTTAAGGCCACATATCCTTCCCTGAACGCCGGGCCGAAACCATGGTAGGCATCCTGGGTCTCATCGGGCAGTGTGCTGCAAAGAATGGAAAAGTATTCATCAGCATCATGATCGTCACCCTGCGTGATAAAGGCATCCGTTGAAACCGTATCCCCTGCCGCATCGGAAGGGTCCTGAACCGGGTTCATGCAGCTTTGAATTTCGCAGTATACCTGCATCAGTTTTTTTTTGAGCTGTTCATCTTCGGTCAGTTCCAGTGCCAGGGTCACCAGTTCGGATACTTCCGAATCATCCTCCCCTGTTAACATCAGATCCCGGACCGTCTCGAGATGAACCCGCGCCAGGGCTTCTTTAGACTGGCGGCACTTGTCCGCAAGGCGCTGAATCAGGGCGGTTTTCTCGGGAGCATTTTTTTCAGCCCGGGCCAGGGCCCGTTCATATTCGACTTTCGCCGACCCGTAATCACCGGCATTGAAACAGCGGTCCGCCGCCTGTTCGATATCTTCCGGCGATTTTTGAAAAAATTGAAACAAGCCCATGCATTCTCCTTATATTTTTCCATCTCCTTACGCAACGGGAGGATCATGTTGGTCTTCTGAAAATAACGGCATTGCCATCAGGTCGATCAAGTCCTCCCGGGTAAAGGATTTTAAAAGACCCGGATCATTTTCCACGATAACATCGGCCATCATGGATTTCTTCCGCGCGATCAAAGCGGAAATTTTTTCCTCCAGAGTGCCTTCGGTAACCAGCTTGAACACCTGGACGCCGCGGGTCTGTCCGATCCGGTGAACCCGGTCCGTGGCCTGATCCTCACGTGCCGCGTTCCACCAGCGGTCATAATGGATGACGACGGATCCGGCGGTCAGATCGATTCCGGTTCCGCCGGCTTTAAGACTGCCTGCAAACACTCGGCAGTCCGCATCATTGTTGAACCGATCGATTTCCCGGGACCGTTGGCGCGTCTGGCCGGTAATACAGGCGAACCCGATATTTTTCTTTTTCAGATGGTCCCGGATGATATCTATCATGCCCACGAACTGGCTGTACACAACGATTTTCAGATCATTGTCTATGCAGGCGTCCAGCAGTTCCTCAAACAATTGCCATTTGCCCGATGCTTCCGGTCCGTAAATATCTGCTGCGGCGTCGCGGTCTTTGGTAATGGATGACGGATGATTGCAGATCTGCTTGAGCAGGGTCAGGAGCGCAAAAATGTGCAGATATGGAATTTCATCATCCCCGTGCTCAAGGGCGTGAACCAAACCCGCGCCCCTCCCGGAAATGGCCTGACGGTAGAGCTTCACCTGAATATCGGTCAGGCGGCAATACCGGATATCCTCTATTTTTTCCGGAAGCTCTTTCAAGACGGCCGATTTGGTCCGTCTCAGGACGAAGGGCTGCACTATACGACGCAGGATAGCCCTTCGGCTGCTGACGCTGTCATCGGTCCGGTCATACCTGTTGGCAAACCCTTCGTCCGAACCCAGGTATCCCGGCAATACCAGGTCCATGAGAGCCTTGAGATCCGCCAGGCGGTTCTCCACTGGCGTGCCGGTTACACCGAGCTTGATCCCGGCCTTGACGCAAACGGCGGCCGAATAGGTTTTCGTGCCAGGATTCTTGATATACTGGGCCTCATCAAATGCCGCCAGGCTGAAACCGATCTTGGCAAGCCGGTCCGTATCCCGCATCATTATCCCGTAGGAGGTGATCAGGACCGTTCCCGGAGAAAGGATCGGCGCCAATTCCCGGTCAATGCCGTAATATACCACCGGGAAGAGCGCGGGCGCATGTTCCCGGATCTTGCGTTCCCAGTGGGAGATCACCGTTGTGGGGCAGACCACCAGAAACGGCTGTTTTTCATTTTTAATCGACACAAGCCATGCCATCAGGCCCATGACCTGGTGGGTCTTTCCCAGGCCCATATCATCGCAGAGCAGACCGCCGAAACGGTTCTCATGGAGAAAGACCAGCCATTCAAGTCCCTGGAGCTGGTAATCCCTAAGGCGGCCGAGCAGGCCACCCGGCTGAGAAACAGGCGCTGACGGAATTATTTCAAGAAGCAACAGCATGACCCGGCCGGCATCGGTTTCCGGATCGGAAACCACGACGGTTCCATCGAGCGCGGCCTTGAGCCTGAGCACGTCCATGCGGGAGAGCCTGAGTTGCCGGTTTTCGGATTTTATCTGGGAAAGGATATGTCTGCCGGATGAATCAGCAAGCGCATCAAAATTAAAGGCCCATGTATCGACCCAGCCGTTATCCACGGCCAGATAGCGTTTTCCATTGTGCCGGTTCTTATAGATTTCCGATAAAGAGACGCTGACATTTTCGCCGAAACCGTAAGAAACAGACAGCCAGCACCAGTCACGATCCATAGCTTCGGACGTGATCTCTATCCGGGTGCATGCGCGATGGATCGCCAGTTGTTGGACGTTTTCATCGATGATGTGCGGGGGTGCGAAAAAATCCCCGAGTTTGTCAAGAACCTCCGGGAGACGTTCCCGCTTGATTTTCTTCTGATAACAGCCGCCGAATTTTTCCCATAACCGGTCAGGCTTGCGCCAGGTGGCCACGACACCCAGGTGCGGAATATACACCGAATCCCCGAACCAGTAATTTTTCAAGTCTTTTCGCGTTATGGCTTCGGTGGCGCCGTCGGGAAGATGGATCAGCAGATACAGGGTCAGAATCAGGTTGTTTTTCTGATCCGCTGTGACCTTGAGGATGGATTCCATGGATTGGGGTAACATATAAAACGATTGACGGCTGAAAATATCTTTTCCCAGGGCCGATGATACGCGCATGACTGCTTCCCGGGAGATATGAAAATCCATCAGATTCCCGGATTCCATGTTGCATTTAATTACCAGGGAACCGGAATCCTTTTCTATTATGGATTCAAAGGAGACAGGCTCCGAGCCGATGATCATGCTGCCGTGATAGGCCGTCCGATACCAGAAATCCTCTTCAAGCGCCTGCCGCATGCTCCTTAACCCCTTCTCATTCATCATGGCTTCGGATGCGGTAATGGTCAGGCGAGACAACATGGCCCTGGCATGGCCGTGATGAAAGAAATCCCTGTTGACCGGAGATATTCCGGTGCGCTGGGCGAAGAGTTCTTCTTTACCGGCGTCGATCGCATCAACGCCCCTGTCGTTCAGATAATAAACAAGGACCAGTCGCCCATCCGAACCGATCACCCTGATGGCCGTGCCGCCGCCAGCTACTGAGGTCTTTTTTTCAATTTTCAGTGTTTCTGGGCTGCTCCGATCCGCGGCATGCAGGACCGACACCAGACGGAACCAAGGGCTTTGGCGGAATACCGCGTCAAAATAATGAGTTTTAGGGTCATAAGGGATAATTTTGTAAAGACCCGACAACTGCCCGATATGAGGACAGGATTTTTTTTGGACGGCTTTCCGGCAATTGCACGTCAAGACGGGTTTTGCATTATTGGGTGATGCCACCAGCAGGGCCATGCCCGGGTCCGGATCAGACCTTTCCGGAATCAACGCAACTGCGTTTCGGTGAAGTTCCAAACGGTTTAGGAGAAGAGGATCGATCATGAAAGCGTGGCAACCCGCCTTAGAGTCTTACCGTGATATTATAGCCCTGGTCCCCCCGCTGGACAAGCACTACAAGGGAGGTCTTCCAGCGGTATTTGACGACGGCTTTTTTAAAATCGTTTATGTCGGATATGTCGATTTCATTGATCCGGCGGATCACGTCGCCGGGCTGGACTCCGATGCGCGCCAGCTCACTCTGGCCGTCGATCTCGGAAATAATCACCCCTGAAGAAGCCGTAATTCTGGTGCTGTAGCGGTCCCGGCCGGACAGATCCTCAACCGAAACCCCCAGCAGGCGCCGGGCCAGTTTCAAGGCCAGGGTTTCGGGAAAAACAGAGGTGGTCACCGGAATCGTCAATTCTTTCCCCTCCCGCAAAACCCGGACCTGGATGGTTTTGCCCTCCTGAAGATCGCGCATGAGTATCTGGTAATCCGTGATGGTGCCGATTTTCCGGTCATGAGCCCAGTTGATGATATCTCCCTCACGGATGCCGGCTTTTGCCGCCGGACTGTCCGGTTCCACGTCCTTTATCACAACGCCGGAACCCATGGGCAGTTTCAGGTATGCGGCCAGATTCGGGTCCATGTCCTGGACCACCAGTCCGATCCATGCATAAATAACTTCTCCGTAGGTGACTATGTCCGCGATGATTTTCCGGGCCTTGTTGATGGGAATGGCAAAACCGATCCCTTCGGCCTGGGTGTAAATGGCGGTGTTAATGCCGATAAGTTCGCCGTTGATATTGAGGAGCGGTCCGCCGCTGTTTCCGGGATTGATGGATGCGTCGGTCTGGATGAAATCGTAATAGACGCGGTTGTCGGCGCGGATATTGCGGTTGACGGCGCTGACCACGCCGGTGGTGACGGTATTGGAAAAGCCAAAAGGGTTGCCGATGGCGATGACGGTTTCACCGATCATGATATCGCCGGAATCGCCCATTTCGATGGCCGGCAGATGCGATTCCGTCATGATCCGCAACACCGCGAGATCGGATTCCGGGTCGGTACCGACAATATCGGCTTCAAACTCCCGGCCGTCGTTTAACACCACGGCGATTTTACCGGTCTGGGCGACCACATGCTCGTTGGTCAGGATCACCCCCCGCTCTCCGTCTATGATGACCCCGGACCCCACGCTGGTCAGTGTCTGACGCCGCTGGTACCCGAAATCAAAAAAATCCCTGAAAAACGGGTCCATGTGAAAATTAAAAAAAGGGTTCCCCCGACTGCGCACCTCCCGCTCCGAACTGATATTGACCACCGCCGGACTGATTTTTTTCACGGCCCGGACCACCGGGTTTTCCCGTAAATACATTTCCTGCTGCGCCGAAATCGCAACAGAAAAAGACATCATAAGCATGAGCATGGCCAAAACCGTTACCATTGCCATGCGTCTCCATTGCGTGCATTGAATCTGCAAAATGCCGTTCATATTTCCTGCGCCTCCATATTTTCCGGGAGGTAAAACATTTTATTTGAACCCGCCTCAATTTAACGTTATAAAAAAACAGAAAAAGTAAACGCGTAAAAAGTCTTTTTGCAAGGAGGGCTTATGTTTCAACTACTTCTGTTTGTCGGCAGCGTCATCGCCTTTATCATAGGGGGACTGGTGGTACTGATCGGCATCGGTGCAATCACGGGATGCGCCGGCGGTCTGCTGGTCATGTTCACCGGCGGGATCATCGCATTTTTCGGCATATGGTCCGTTATCACCTTTATGCTGCCGAAACCCGGCGATCTCCCCGCCAAAGGCCGAACCATCAACCTGATCAAAACCAACACAACCTGGGCCTGAAACGGGCGGACCGTCCTTACTTTTTCTGCTTTTTCAGATCCCGAACCTGCCGGGTCAGAGCCTCGACCTTGTCCATCAATTCAACGATCTGTTCATGGGTGGCCAGGTTCATCATTTTGAGCCCATCGGTCACCCGGCGATCGATGTTTTGCAGTATCCACGTCTTTAAATGGTTCGTGATGGACACGATCTCATTTTTCAGATTCCTCCCCTCGGCCTCGGACAATTCCTTTTCCCGGACAAGGCTGTTGATGAATTTTTCAATCTCATCCTTGGACATCATAAACGCGCTCTGCCACAGGGAAACATATTTTTTCCCATATCCGAACAGGGTGCCCCGCCCTTTTCTCAGCATCTGCATCAGGATGCCCGACGGAACCGCGGCGCCGAAGTCATCCTTTTCCCGGGCCAGCAGCTGCGATACAATGGATGAGGTCAGATCCCTGCCGGTTTCATTGTCCACGATGGAGACCTCAGCGCCGTCCTTGATAAGTTCGGCCAGACTGTCCATGGTCAAGTATCGCTTGTCCGTGGTATCATACAGTTTTCGATTGGCGTATTTTTTAATCAGATGCATATATCTCCCTCGCCTGTCGTAAAGCCGCCGGATTCCACTGCGATTCTGTACCTAAAACACGGGATGCGCGCGCCCGTGCAGATGATCCATAGAAAAACCGCCTGATGTGAACCGGTTCACAATAGAATAATATGACGCTGCGCGTTATGGGTGTCAAGCCTTTTTCCGTCTTTTCCATGACACTGCGGCGCTTCAAAAATCGGATTGCTTTTCCATGTTGCGTTTGTTACATATGATGCGTTACGAATAATATTTTTTCCAGGGAGAACCATCATGGCAAAACAAGTAGAAATCATGTCCAATATCGATAATTTCTGGCTGCACATGGATCATCCGACCAACCTTATGATCATCACGGGTTTTCTGGCCTTTGATGAACCACTCGATTTTCAGCGACTGCAGGAGACGTTAAAAAACCGTCTGCTCTGTTACGATCGGTTCAAAAAACGGGTCATTCGGCCCATGAGCGGAGTCGGCAACGCCACCTGGGAACTGGATCCGAAATTCGACCTGCGCTCACATCTGCATCGTGTTGCGCTGCCGTCTCCCGGAGACAAGGAAACCCTCCAGGAACTCATCAGCGATCTGACGGCAACGCCTCTGGATCCCACAAAACCCCTCTGGCATGCCCATTACATTGAAAATTACAAAAATGGCGGATCCGTGCTCTTTATACGCATCCACCACTGCATTGCCGACGGGATCTCTTTGATCCGGCTGCTGCTGTCCATGGCCGACATCGAACCAAACGCGGTATGGTCAAGCAATATTCCCGAAAAAAAGGGGGACAAAACATCCACTATCGATTTTTTCCCGCCGCTGGAAGGGGTGCTGAAAAAAATCAGCCGGGCAAGACGCCAGGTCGGGCGGGCCGGCAAGTTCCTGTCCAAGGAAATCGAAGCCAGCATCACCAACCCCGGCCATGTTTTCGACCGGGCCAAACTGATCAGCAGATACGCCGTTGACGCCACATCGGTCATCAGCAAAATTCTTCTGCTGCCGGCCGACCGCAAGACCGCCTTCCGGGGCGACATCGGGGTCCGAAAAACCGTTGCCTGGTCCAACCCACTTCCAGTGGAGGATATCAAGTCCATCGGCAAATATTTCAACGCCACCATCAATGATATCCTCGTATCAATGGTAACGGGGGCGCTTCGACGCTATCTGCAGCAGTGCAACAACCTTGTGGGTGACCTGGATATCCGGATGGCCATGCCAATCAACATCCGTCCCCTGGATGCCGCTATTGAACTCGGCAATCAGTTCAGCCTGATACTGGCGTCACTGCCGGTTCATATCGATGATCCGGTATTGCGGATCAGGGAAATCCAACGCCGGCTCCGGGATCTCAAGGAAGCACCGGACGCCATCATCGCCTATACGCTGCTCAATGCCCTGGGCGTGTCGTCCGCCAAACTGGCCAAGTTCGGCGCCACCATGTTCGCCAACAAGACGACAGGGGTGATGAGCAATGTGCCCGGCCCCAAATTTCCGCTCTACTTTGTCGGCACGGAAATCAAGGACATCATGTTCTGGGTCCCACGCATCGGCGGTCTGGGTCTGGGCATCAGCATCATCAGTTACAACGGAAGGGTGTCGCTGGGCATCTGCACCGATACCGGCCTGGTGGCTGATCCGAATTCGATCCTGAGGCATTTTGAAAACGAATTCCGGATGCTTCACGGCATGTACAAGGCAGGCCAGATCGACAGGGATCCTCTGGTGATTAATGACCGCTTCCAGGATACCATCAGCGAGCCCGAAGAAGATGAAGTGAAAAGCAATGGCGGGACGGTTCAAGCCATCCGCTGCAAGGCACTGACCCTTAACGGCACACAGTGTCAGAACCGCGCCGCCACGGATTCGATTTACTGCACCATCCACCTGTCCAAATATGAACATCTGTCCGATCATAAACCGCCGTCGGAACCGGACAAAGACGACCGCGCCGCATCCGCGGGATAAATGGCTTGACATACGACGGGTTTGGCGCGGCTCCAAACCGATCTCTATCCGTCGCCATCCAACTGCCGGCACAATGCGTAAAGATCGGCCGGCCCGGAAATTTCGTTCCGGCTGAGCAATAACCGCGTGATTCGCTCATCACCACCGATCTGTTCGCGTAACCCCGCCAGGGCTTGCGCGTCATTTTTCACCATCATCCGAAAATTTTCATAGCCGGCCAGCAGCCGGGACAACAGTTCGGATGGAATGATCCCGTTACAGTCCGCGGCCATGTCCCGGGGGGCGGAATCCCCCGGGATAGCCGATTCCGGCCCGTGCACCCGGTTGATGATAAATCCGCCGAAATGCATCCGGTTTAGCATGATCCTTTCATAAAAAAATACCGCTTCGGCCAACGGCAGGCGCTGGGGAGTGGCAACGGCAAGAAAGCACGTCTGGTTTCCGGCCAACAGGGTTTTGACGGCTTCGGCTCGACGGCTGAACCCGTCGAACAGGACATCATTCCAGAGCTGCATGAAAGCGGCAAAATCCTTCAATGCCTGTTTTCCGATAATTTTGTCCGTCATGACCAGAAAGGGCGAAGCAAACATGTTGAAAAATCGAACCCCCCAGCGCCCCGCGCTGAGATATGGTTGAAACCATTTCCGGAAAAAGGCGTGTCCTAGAAGATTCAGCATCCGCTGGGGGGCGTCCAGAAAATCCAGAGCCCGGCGACTGGGCGGGGTATCCATGACAATCAGGTCATAGCCGCCCTGGTGATAAATTTCATGGAGTTTCTCCATGGCCATGTATTCGTGGGATCCGGCCATGTTATTCGAAAGATACTGGTAGTAACGGTTGGCAAATATCCGTTGCCCGAGATCACCGGGCGCGTATCGGCTGATGAGGCGATCAAAGGTATGCTTGGCATCCAGCATTAAAACATCCAGACGCGCCGCCCGCGCCGGACCGCCTGCAAGGCCCAGGCTGCCGATGGGAACCCGCTGAATATCCGTGCTGAAACTGGCAAGACCAAGGGCGTCGGCCAGGCGCTTTGCCGGATCAATGGTCAAGATGATGGTTTTTCTGCCGGAAAGCGCGCCCCGTAATCCGATGGCCGACGAAACAGTGGTTTTGCCGACCCCGCCGCTGCCGCAACAGATCACGATTTTCACACGATCATGACATCCTGAAAATCCGAACATGTTCATACGGCTGCGCGGGTTGTTCCGGCGGCCTGAAACGCAACCGAAATCCGGGTGATATCGGTCATGGACAAATCGTTTGTAAAACAAAAGGGGATCTCAACGATATGGCCGGCGCCGGCCTGGGACCGGATCTGATTCATATAGATCTGCTGAACGGCCCGTCGATGGATATCCTGCCGGGCCGTTTCCAGGAGTGTGCGGCACGGATCATCAGGGCTCCGTGCCGCAATGTCGTCTCCTATGGTGTTGATACGACGAATCTCTTCCGTGGTGAACGAAGCGGGAAAAACCCCGTTGATGACGGTGACGGCAACCGGCATGTTGAGGGTATTGGCGGCAACCGGATAAAATTCGATAGTTTCGTTGACCGGCAGTTCCTCCGGCAGCGTCACCACGACCAGACACGTCAGCCCATGATCTTCGAGCAATCCGTTGAGTTCCTTCATCTGCGCCGCCAGCGGGCCGAAACGGATCATGGCGATCAGTTGCCGGGGGAGTCGCAGCAGGCTCAGCGCATGCCCGGTTGCCGGGGCATCGACGATCACCTGGTCGAAACGGGTTGGCCCGGAATCGTTTTTCCCGACGACCCAGCGCCATATCCGCCCGAGACTCATTATTTCCTTGAGTCCGGGCGCGGCATCCAGAAGATGATCGAACAAACGACTTTGGATAATGCGACGGGCGATAAAAGCAGGGGAAACATGGGTGTTGATGTATGCTTCCAGCTCGGCCCTCGGGTTGACGCGGGTTCCCCAGAGATTGCCGGACAACCGTCGCGGCACATCCGGCAGCATTTGTCCGTCAAAGATACGGCCGACGGTATCGCTTTCTCCCAGTTCCACCAGAAGCACCTGTTTTGCCGATCGGGCCGCAGCCATTGCCAGCGCGATGCTGACGGTGGTTTTTCCGACCCCGCCCTTGCCCATCACAAAGATCAGGCGGCGGGCGATCAGATACGACAGCCAGTGACGATCACTGTCCATTATAATAAAGAATTCCCGGATCCCGGGCACGGCGCGTCTTACGCCGTTTGCCGGTCCTGGTTAAGCGAATGCCGCTCCGTTATCAAGCTGCCGGGGTCTTGGCTTTGGTTTTTGAGGCCCGTCCCCCAGCGCCCGATTTTTCGATCTGCTTGATTTTTTTGTTTAAGGCGTCGATTTTTGAGGTTAAGCGGACGATCTGATCACGGTTGGCCAGGTTCATGCGACCGAGCACTTCGTTGACCCGCTTATCGATGGTTTTTGAAAACCATTTTTCAACATTCTCGCGATAGCGCTGAATCTCTTTTTTGAATTTGTCCGCTTCAAACTCGCTGATCTTGTTATCCTTGACCAGCAGATTGACCAGTTTGTCGATTTCTTCCCGGGACATGGTGACCATGTTCTGCCACATGGAAGCATATTTTTTTCCGTAATCGAACAGCGTATCGCCGCCTTTTTTGATGAGCTGGGCCAGAGCGCCGGCGGGCTGCGCTTTTTTCCCGGCTTTCTTCGCACTCGGTTTTCGGGAGGTCTTTTTTCCCTTGGCCTTCACCAGGGACATGACATCGGATGTAATGTCTTTGCCGGTTTTCGTATCGACAATGGCGATCTTTTTTTCCTTTTTCTGCAAATCCAGAATCTGGGGCCGCGTGACGTAATTTTTTGCCTCAGTGTCGTAGAACCGGCCATTCGCGTATTTTTTGATCGTGTACATCCTGACCTCCTCCTCAAAATAAAAGGTTAACAGTGCGGGATCATTAAAAAAAATCAGTTCAAAAAAACGTTCGTAAATATCTTACATGAACTTGATCCAACAATCAAATACTAAAACCGCCGGACTCCGGAAAAATTTTCCCGGTGCCCGACGGTTTTTTCTGGAGGTCTTTCTGGAGGATTAGAGGATTAAATGATATTCTGTTTTTTAAGAGTTTCGATGTTGGCGTTGAGGCTTTCCATGGCCAGCGTCAGCTTCTCGATTTCACCCTTGCTCGGCATATTGATAATGGAAGGAACTCCCCGCAACCCTTCGGTCACTTTCTTTTCAATGGTCGCGAACATGGGGATCTTGTTGACGATCTTGCGTCCGTCGGCAACGATTTCATCAAATTTCTTGCGGGCGTCCTTTTCAATTTCACGACCTTTTTCCCGGACCTCTGAAAGCGCATCGGTCATTTTCTTGTATGGTCCTTCAAAATAGTCCTTTCCCTTTTCAATGGTCTTTGACAAATATTTCTCGTTATAATCCTTTGCTTTCTGCCGACCCTTTTCGATGGTATTTGCCAGGTACTTTTCATTGTAGTCCCGGACTTTTTCGGAAACCGACTCTCTGGTTTTTCGAAGGGTATCGGTGATCGACTCACGGGTTTTTTCGGTTTTTGCTTTTTTTGCTTTTTCTGATTTAGCCATTGCGATTGCCTCCCTGTTACGTTAAATTGAGTAAGATTTAAACGAACATCCGATTCGCCGGTTACGCCACTATTTATCTTTCAGTATCGTGCGTCGTCGTTTCCATCCGGACAGACCGGCGTGAAGACGGAACCATCGATGACGCATTGCGTTATGGCCGATTTATGACGCACTGCGTTATGACTGTCAAGCTTTTTTTTATTTTTTTAAAAAAAATTCACATCAACATTGTTGATATTGTAACAGGCTGATTATGAACGAAATCGGGAAATATCGAAGCAAGCCATTCGACCTTTTTCGTGCCCAGAACCACTGATGCGGCGGCATTCTTAGATTAAGGAGATCTCATGACACGCGCATTGATCCTTTCCGGCGGCGGCGCACGCGGCGCCTTCCAGGTCGGCGTCATGAAATACCTCGACGAAATCGGATGGAAACCGGATCTGGTCTGCGGCACCTCCGTCGGCACCGTCAATGCGGCGGCATACGGAACCGACATGCCCATTGACCGATTGATCCAGTTATGGCGGGTCTATCACCGGAAAACCATCTTTGCCGCCACCCCGTCAACCCTGATGCGCTCTCTTGGCAGCCGGGTTCGGTTTGCCTCCATATCGGATTCCCGGAAAATAAAGCGGCTGTTTATCGACAATATTGATATTGCGGCATTGCGACGCAGTAAAACCGAGATCTTCGTGACCGCCCTCAACATGCAGACCGGCCAGGTGACCTTCTTCGGACAACGGGTGGTCCGGGTGGAGCATCTGATGGCCGCCTGTGCGATCCCCGGTTTTTTCCCCTGGCAGATGATCGACGGCCGTCCCTACTGTGACGCCGGCTTGATGGCAAACACTCCGATTCTGCCGGCCCTTCGCAGGGGCGCAAAGGAAATCATCGTCGTGCTCATGTCTCCGGTGGGCGCCTTCCCGCAGGCCCTGCCCAGAACCCCGCGGGATGTAGCGGAAATGGCCTTCGAACATTTCCTGGCAGGGTCCTACACCATGACGCTGCCGGATACTTCATGGCAGGTCAACCCGACAGCAGACGTTTATGAAACGCCTCTGCCGGGTTCGCCCCAGCTCCAGCTTTCCTGCGGCGATTCCCGCATCATGGTGGTCGCACCGACGCGCATGCTCGGGTTCAAGTCCCTGCTCAACTTTTCCCTGCGACAAGCCGACACCCTTATTGCAGAAGGGTACAACAACGCCCGGATCCAGTTGAAACCGTTTTTTTGCAGACCGTCATAGCCCGGCCCGAAGCATCGCCGGCCGATCCGTCAACTGAAAATGGAGACGAAAATGGCGAAAGATCTAATCCTTTCCATCGACAACGGCACCCAGAGTCTCAAGGCCATTATCTTTGATCTAAACGGAGACATGGTCGCCATTGAAAAAATCCCTTTTGAGCCCTATTTCGCCCGGAATCCGGGCTGGGCCGAGCAGGACCCGGACATGTACTGGCAGGCGCTCTGCACCGCCTGCCGGGGCCTGTGGGACAAACATGGAATCGACCAAGGAAGAATCGCTGGAATGTCGGTCACCACCCAGCGGGGAACGGTCATCAATGTGGATATCAACGGAAAACCATTGCGACCGGCCATTTTATGGTTGGATCAGCGAAAAACTTTTGGGGTTCCGCCCATCGGCGGATTATGGGGCCTTCTCTTCAAGGTGGCCGGCGTATCCGAGATAGTCGCAATCTTCCAGCGGGAGGCAGAAGCCAACTGGATCAAGATACACCAGCCCGACATCTGGCGCCGCACCCACAAATATCTACTGCTTTCCGGCTGGCTCACCTACAAGCTGATCAATGAATTCCGAGATTCCGTGGGCTGCCAGGTAGGTTATATCCCCTTTGACTACAAAAAACATGCCTGGGCCGAACCCAGGGACTGGAAATGGAAAGGCGGGCCCATCGAGCTGGAACTGCTGCCGGAATTATCAAAACCCGGCGAGACCATCGGAAGGGTCACACCGGAGGCTTCGACCCTGACCGGCATCCCCGCCGGGTGCCCCGTGATCGCGGCGGCTGCTGACAAGGCATGCGAAGTTCTCGGCTCCGGCACACTGGACACCTCTAATGCATGCCTCAGTTTCGGTACCACGGCCACCATTAATGTCACCAGCCCCAAATATATAGAAGCCATCCCTTTAATCCCTCCTTACCCGTCCGCAATCACCGGCTATTATTCATTAGAGATAGGTGTTTACCGAGGATTCTGGATGGTAAGCTGGTTTAAAAACGAATTCGGACATGCGGAAATGGAAAAAGCAAAAAACATGGGCATTGACGCGGAAGTGCTTTTTGACCGGCTCATCGACGATGTCCCGCCCGGATGCAAGGGACTGATGCTCCAGCCCTACTGGAGCCCGGGCCTCAAGATCCCGGGACCAGAGGCCAAAGGAGCCATCATCGGATTCGGTGATATCCACAACAAAGGATATGTTTACCGCTCCATCCTGGAAGGCCTGGTCTATGCCCTGCGGGAAGGCAAGGAACGCATCGAAAAACGGACCGGCATTCCCATCACAAGCCTGCGGGTATCCGGCGGCGGCTCCCAGAGCCGAAACGCCATGCAGGTCACGGCCGATATCTTCAACCTGCCGACTGCCCGACCCCATCTTTATGAAACATCGGGTCTCGGAGCCGCCATCACAGCGGCCGTAGGTCTCGGCCTGCACCGGGATTTCACCGCCGCTATCAAGGCCATGACGCGCCCCGGCGATCTGCTTGAACCAAACCCCAATACCCACCAATTATATAATGAACTCTATCACCGGGTATACAAGAAACTATATAAGCAACTGCGCCCGCTCTACCAGAGCATCCGGGAAATAACGGGCTATCCTGAAGGCGTATGATGGGAAGCGAATGATATATTCTAAAATATGAAAAACTTGACAATCAAAGCCATTATCGTTTATGGTTTCGGGCAGGAATGAACCGGAGCGCCACGCATCACCTGAAACCCGCCGGTTCGGTTTGGCGAATCACCGCAAGAACAGGGGTATCTTATGACAATCCATTCTTTTCAGCGTTGTTTTCTTGTGTCTGTTTCGATTCTGACCGCCTTTGTTTTCGGGTCGGCCGACACGGCATGCGCAAACCTGGAAGATCACATCACCCGCACCGAATCCGGTTTCTACTACACGGTCCAGAAAGGCGACACCCTGTGGGATCTTTCACAACAATTCACCGACTCCCCCTGGGAGTGGCCGGAACTGTGGCGCTACAATCCCCAAATCCCCAACCCCCACATGATTTACCCCGGCCAAAAACTGCTGATCTTTAAAAAGGAATGGGAAGACAGGGAAAAATCAGGACGGGTCATTTCCATCATTGACGCGCCGCCGATTGAGGAAGAACCCCCGGCGCCTCCGGTAAAAAAATCCGATCCCTTTTACGAACATCTGGAAATCGACGGCGTTGGATTTATCCGGCCGACCGCGGTTCCCCACATGGGGACCATCTTCAAGGCCAGCGATGATGTGAGCCTGATCACAACGGACGAGACAGTCTATATCACCCCCGCAGCTGACGCGCCAGCCCTGACCGTGGGCGACCGCCTTTTCACCTTCCATACCATCGAGCCGGTCCAGGATCCGGATACGCAAGACTTTATCGGTGTCCAGCACATGCTGACCGGCCTCGTGGAAATCACCCGGATCGAAGCCGACCTGGCCATGGGAAGGGTTATCAAGGCGTTTCTCGAAATATCGATCCAAGACCGAGTAATGCCCTACTGGCGGCGGGCGCCGGAAATCATGCTCCGTCAAAACCCTGCCCTTCCTGCCGGGAAAATCATCAAGGCCGCGGATGAACGAGGCATTATGGCACAGAACACCATAGTATTTATTGATAAAGGAACCGATGACGGGGTCGCTGCCGGCGATTCATTCGACATTTTCCGACACGCAACCGCAAGACCCAAACCCGGCACATATCACAGCATCGACCTGCCGCCGGAACATATCGGCCAACTCATAGTGCTGCACACCGAGGGCAAAACCGCCACCGCCATTATCCGGGATTCGAAAAAACCGATCATGCCCGGCGACCGGGTCGGCGCCCCCGGCAATAAATAATATATTCCTGAAATGTAACGAAACGCATGCATCTCTGAAGATCAAAATAAAGCGGGCCGCAGCGGCTGTTTGAACAGGTCGCCGGCCCGCTTCCCGATTCACCACTTCCCCACGCCCGAAAGGTCTCCGGAGGACGCATCTGTCCTTCATTAAACAAGAGGCCGCGCAGTTGACGCAGCACGCAGTTACATTGATCAATCGATCAGCATCTTTTCAATGCATCCGGCATGTTTTTCCGCAGCTCCCCGATGATCCAGAACAGCGCCTTTTGCTTTTTCTCCCATGGCCCGGAGATCGTCGGGGTTTTTAAACAAACGGACGATCTCCGCGGCAAGATCCTGAGAATCGGCCACTGTAAGACCGCCGCCGGCTGTTTCCAGCATCTCACGTGCATCCAGAAAATCCTCCATGGACGGACCGTAAAGCACCGGTTTTCCCCAAGCCGCCGGTTCAAACGGATTTTGCCCTCCCAGAGGAACCAGGCTGGCGCCGCAAAAGACCACGCTTGCCACGCTGTAGACATCAAAAAGCTCTCCAAAGGTGTCCATGATCAGAATGGTTGCCCAACGACCACGGACGTCTATTCCGTCCGCCATTTCCGTCCGAAGCCGGAAGGCATGCCCTCGTCGCTCCAGCAGTGCCCCAATGGCACGGGTTCTTTCGATATGACGCGGCGCGATTATCAGGGTGGTGTCCGGGAAGTCCCGCAGCACGCGTTCCCAGGCATCTATGACCATTTCCTCTTCGCCTTCCCGGGTGCTACCCGCCACCAGGACCTGGCCTTGGGCCGGAAGATCCAGGGATTGCCGCATCCTTTGTTCCACGCCGGCTGTAATGCCGGCATGAATCTTATCGTATTTGGCATTGCCGTTAACCGCGACCCTTTCCCCGGGTGCGCCCATGGCAATGATTCGGTCCCTGTCCTCGGGCCGGATCATGCTCAAGACATGGAACCGGGAGAGAACCTGTGTGATGAACGGCTGAAACCGAACATAGGATTGTAAAGACCTGGGAGAAATCCGGCCGTTGACAAGGGCCACCCGAACTCCCATGCGCCGGGCTTCAAAAACCCAGGCGGGCCAGATCTCTGTTTCGATAAAAATCAGTGCCTCTGGCCGTACCGAATGCAGGGCCGTACGCACGCAAAAGAGAACGTCTAAAGGCGCGTAAACCACGGGCGCGTTATTGCCGAACAAAGACTGCGCAAGATCCCGCCCGTGCCTTGTCGTGGTGGAAATGATAATGGCGCATTCCGGAAGCCGTTTTTTCAAAGATTCGACAACAACTTCAGCCACCTTCACTTCACCCAGTGAGACCGCATGGATCCATATCCGCGGCTTTCCTTTGAATTTGCGAAGGGTCTCCCGGGGGATCCATCCCAGCCGCTCAGCCAGATGCCCGCCGTGTTTTCCCCTGATTTTAATGTAGATGAATCCGAAAGGGAGCACGAAAAGAAAGACAAGGCCGGTCAGCAGCGCGTAAATGAAATAAAAAAAAGTCATGGATCCTTTCCTGTTTATGTTTATTTTGCTGACTTTACGCTTTTTTCCTCTATATCTCCATAAAATTTACGCCCCTCACAATAAAAAACAACGGCTTTCCGGCAACTGATTTCCGGATACGGATGAGGAAACCGCTATGATTAAGCTATTAAATGAATTATATTTTTTGCGTTTATTATTGCAAAAAAATCAAAAGCCTATATAATTCTGTGGACTTTCAAAAAGAGCAACGCGGTGAATGCCGTCATGTACCGCCTTGCCGCCATTGAAAAATTTCAGGTGATGAGACCGCTGAAAAGCCAGGCAATAACATATTTAAAATCGCGATGCTTGGAGGATATTCAAATGTCGTCGGATAAGAGCCGGATAACAGATATCATTGACGCGGTCAGGCGCAACAGGGAAAGTAAGGAAAAATCCTATCGCGGCAGAGCACTCCAGATTTTTCCGTGGATCTGCGCACGATGCGGCCGGGAATTTGAGGGCAAGAGGCTGCGGGAACTGACCGTCCATCACAAAGATCATGATCATGACAATAATCCGCCGGACGGCAGCAACTGGGAATTGTTATGCCTTTACTGTCACGACAATGAACACTCGCGGGATGATGTCGCGCAATGGTATGATAAGGATTCAGCCGGAAACGAAGAGGATAAACCGACGCTGACCCACAAGCCGTTTGAAGGCCTGGCTGAACTGCTTAACAAGATGAAAGCGGACAAATCCAAATAAGCAAAGCGGACTTCCTGATAGGGAAAGGGTTTGTCTCACGGATTGCGGCGAATTTGCGGGGGAAATCGCAGTTCTTGTTCCCTGCTATAACGCCTTGGAAAAAGAACGATTGCTCGACTTTACGTAAAATTTAAAACCTTGCGCAGAAACCGACCGGTATGAGAATCTTTCACACGGGCAACGGCTTCGGGCGTGCCCGTGACCACGACCTGTCCGCCTCCATCCCCGCCTTCGGGACCCAGGTCGATGATATAATCGGCCACCTTGATGACGTCGAGATTGTGTTCAATAACGATCACCGTATTACCGGTTTCCACCAGCCGGTCCAGTACCTCCAGAAGTTTGCGGATATCATCGATATGAAGGCCGGTGGTGGGTTCATCCAGAATATAAAGGGTTCGGCCGGTTCCCCTCCGGGAGAGCTCCTTTGACAGCTTGATCCGCTGGGCCTCACCCCCGGACAGGGTGGTGGCCGGCTGGCCGATGCGGATATAGCCGATACCCACATCCACAAGGGTTTGGAGCTTGTTTCGGATGCTGGCGATATTTTTGAAAAATTCCAGCCCCTGGTTGACCGTCATATGCAACACATCGTCAATATTTTTACCCTTGTACCGGATCTCCAGAGTCTCCCTGTTGTAACGCCGTCCGTTGCACACATCGCAGGGCACGAAAATATCGGGCAGAAAATGCATCTCGATCTTGATGATGCCGTCTCCGCTGCACGCCTCGCACCGTCCTCCCTTGACATTAAAGCTGAAACGCCCGGGCTTGTACCCCCGCATGCGGGATTCCGGGGTTTTAGCGAACAATTCACGGATGAACGTGAACACGCCGGTATAGGTGCCGGGATTGGAGCGCGGGGTCCGGCCAATGGGCGACTGGTTGATATTGACGACCTTGTCGAGATATTCCATTCCCTCGATGACCTCATGACGCCCCGGCGGCGCTCCGGCATGATAAAACCGCCTTGCCAGTGCCCGGTGAAGGGTTTCCAGCACAAGCGTTGATTTCCCGGACCCGGAAACTCCGGTAACGCAGACAAAACAGCCCAGGGGAAAGGTCACATCGATCTGCTTAAGATTGTTTTCACAAGCACCCCGGATGACCAGACTTTCCTTGCCGGATTTACGGCGGCGCTCCGGCACCGGGATTTTTTTTCGTCCGGACAGATACATCCCGGTCAGAGAGGCTGGATCATTTTCAAGGAGATCCGGCGGGCCGGCAAACACCACCTCACCGCCCTTCATGCCGGCGCCGGGGCCCATATCCACAACGTAATCGGCGGATCGGATGGTTTCCTCGTCGTGCTCCACCACGAGCACCGTGTTTCCCAGGTCCCGCATTTTGAGAAGGGTGGCGAGAAGCCGGGCATTGTCCCGCTGATGCAGGCCAATGCTTGGTTCATCAAGCACATAAAGCACCCCGGTCAGCTTCGACCCGATCTGCGTGGCCAGCCGGATCCGCTGCCCTTCCCCTCCGGACAGAGTGGCGGCTGATCGATCTATGGTCAGATACGACAAACCTACGTCATTTAAAAAAACAAGTCGGTCGATGATTTCTTTTAAAATCCGCCGAGCGATCTCCCCTTTCTGACCGGGCAGAATCAGTTCGGTAAAAAAAACGTGGGCCTTTTCAATGGAGAGCGCCGTGATATCGGGAAGGGTCATTCCGCCGACGCGCACGGCCCGGCTAACGGGGTTCAGACGGGTCCCGTCGCATTCCGCGCAGGGAATAAAATTCATATACTGTTTGATTTCCTCCCGGGCATGGAAAGATTCGGTTTCCATGTAACGGCGCTGAAGGTTGGGTATGACGCCCTCGAATGTCTGGTGGAAGGTGACCCGACGGTCTCCGCGATAGGTGTAAAAAGGAATTTTTTCCTCCTGGGACCCGTATAGCAGCAGATGCTTGAAATGATCCGGCAGTTCGGCAAAAGGGGTGTAAATATCAGTTTGACCATGTTCGGTAAGGGCTTCGAGAAACTCGGCGAACTGTACGGAATTCCGGTTGAGCCACGGTTTTAGGGCGCCTTCCCGGATGGAAAGCCGCTGGTCAGGCACGATCAGGTCCGGATCAAATTCCGTGGTGGCGCCCAGACCGTCGCATTTGGAGCAGGCGCCCTGCGGGGAATTAAATGAAAAACATGCCGGCGTCAGCTCGGGAAAACTGATGCCGCAGGTCAAGCATGCGGCTTTTTCACTAAACAGAATCGTATCCGCCACCGCTCCGGATGCATCAAGCCGATCCACGCTCACCGTTCCGCCCGACAGGGACATGGCCAGTTCCATGGAATCGGCCAGGCGGTTTTGCATGTTCAAACGCACCACCAGACGGTCCACCACCACCGCGATGGTGTGTTTCCGGTTTTTATCGAGTTTGCCAACGGCATCAATGTCTTGTATCCGGCCGTTGATCTTCACACGGGCGAACCCGTCCTTCTTGAGTTTCTGGAACAGGCGTTCATGTCCGCCTTTCTGTTCTGCCACAAGGGGCGCAATGATCATGATCCTTTCCCCTTCGGGCAGAGTCGTCACATGGTCGATGATCTGATCGATGGACTGCGGCGTGATGGGGCGGCCGCACACATGGCAGTGGGGCATGCCTGCACGGGCGAACAGAAGCCGGAGATAATCGTATATCTCGGTGACTGTGCCCACGGTGGAGCGCGGATTATGGCTGGCGGTTTTCTGTTCGATGGCAATGGCCGGGGAGAGGCCTTCGATAAGATCCACATCGGGCTTTTCAATGCGTTCCAGAAACTGGCGGGCGTATGAGGAGAGGGATTCCACATAACGTCGCT
>CAYZXZ010000010.1:0-35268 GCA_964481615.1 uncultured Desulfobacteraceae bacterium
TGACGTTCTGCCCGAGAAGTGTTACCTCTTTATACCCTTTGCAAACAAGGTCTTGGATGAGGCCATTGCCGGATATGCCGACAAGATTGACGTGGTCCTGTTTGAAGACGGGTCGGTCAAGGTGACCGACAACGGCCGTGGCATGCCGGTGGATCTGCATCCCACGGAAAAAATATCCGGCGTTGATGTGATCATGACCCGTCTTCATGCCGGCGCCAAATTTTCCAACAAGGATTACCGGTTTTCCGGCGGGTTGCACGGGGTGGGCGTATCTGTTGTCAACGCCCTTTCAAAGCGCCTGGAAATCGAGATCTGTCGTGACGGCCAAAAGTTCGAGATCGCCTTTGAGGGCGGCGAGAAGGTTTCAGATCTTACTGTCACCGGCACCGTGGGGCAGCGCCGCACCGGAACGGCCATCCGGTTCTGGCCTGACCCGCAATATTTCGACACCGTTGGATTCGCCGTTCCCCGGATGAAACACAACCTGCGGGCAAAGGCGGTCCTCTGCCCTGGCCTTCGGGTCAGCTTTACCGACCAGAAAACCGGGGAAACCGAAACCTGGCATTTCACCACCGGCCTCGGCCAGTACCTGGTCCAGTGCATGAACGGTTTTGATATCGTGCCCGCATCCCCTTTCTGCGGAGAATTTGAAGGTGCCGATGAATACGTGTCCTGGTCCGTGTCCTGGATGGCAGACGGCGGCGCTGCCGTGGCTGAAAGCTATGTGAATCTGATCCCCACTCCAATGGGCGGGACCCATGTCAACGGCTTCCGGCAGGGGCTGGCCAACGCTCTTCGGGATTTCTGCGATCTGCGTCGGCTTCTGCCCAGGGGCCTCAAGCTGGCGCCGGATGATGTGTGGGAAAAATGCGTCTACGTGCTTTCGGTCAAAATGACCGATCCCCGGTTTTCCGGCCAGACCAAGGAGCGGCTCGCTTCCCGCCAAAGCGCGGCCTTTGTGTCGGGCGCGGTCAAGGATGCTTTCAGCATCTGGCTCAACCATCATCCGGAAATCGGGGAACAAATCGCCGAAATTGCCATTGACGCGGCCCGGCACCGGATCCGGGACGCCAAAAAGGTGGTCCGGAAAAAATCGGTGAGCGGGCCGACCCTTCCGGGAAAACTGGCCGATTGCGTCAGTCAGGAGATGGAACAGGGCGAGCTGTTCCTGGTGGAGGGTGATTCTGCGGGCGGCTCCGCCAAACAGGCCCGGAACCGCCAGACCCAGGCAATATTGCCCCTGCGGGGGAAAATCTTAAATACCTGGGAGGTGGAAGCCGAATCGGTTCTGGCCTCAAAAGAGGTCAGGGACATTGCCGTTGCAGTGGGGGTGGAGCCGGGATCGGCCGATATCGACCGCCTGCGCTATGGTAAAATCATCATCATGACGGACGCGGATTCCGACGGCCTGCACATCGCCACGCTTCTGTGCGCCCTGTTTCTGCGGCATTTCAAGCCGCTGGTGAAAGCCGGACATGTGTTTGCGGCCCTGCCGCCCCTGTATCGTGTCGATATCGGCAATCAGGTCCATTATGCGTTAGATGACGCGGAAAAAGAGGCCATCATCCGGAAATATGAAAAGAAGAACCGGAAGGTCATGGTGCAGCGTTTTAAAGGCCTGGGGGAGATGAATCCCCTTCAGTTGCGGGAGACCACCATGGACCCGGACACCCGGCGGCTGGTCCGGCTGACCATTGATAACGAAAATAACGAGAATTTGTATGCCATCATGGATATGTTGCTGGGTAAAAAACATGCCGGGGCCCGAAAAATATGGCTGGAAGAAAAAGGAGACATGGTGGCGCTATGAGAGAGATGAAAGCGATGAACATAAACGGGAAAAGCGGGTTTGAATCGGTCCTGATCGACCAGTACAGCGAAAAGGCATACCTCAACTATGCCATGACCGTCATCATGCACCGGGCTTTGCCCGGCATCGGGGACGGCCTCAAGCCCGTGCAGCGCCGGGTTCTTTACGCCATGTCCGAGCTGGGGCTGAAAAACACGGCCAAGCACAAGAAATCGGCCCGCACCGTGGGCGACGTTTTGGGCAAGTTCCACCCCCACGGGGACCTGGCCTGCTACGAGGCCATGGTGCTCATGGCCCAGCCATTTTCTTACCGGTACCCGCTCATCGACGGCCAGGGCAATTTCGGGTGCGCGGATGATCCCAAATCCTTTGCCGCCATGCGTTATACCGAGGCCCGGCTCTCAGCTTTTTCCGATATTTTTCTTTCCGAGCTTGGCATGGGCACCGTGGAATGGGCCCCTAATTTCGACGGCACCCTGTGGGAACCGGCCGTCCTGCCTGCCCGGCTCCCCCATATCCTGTTAAACGGCACCATGGGCATTGCCGTGGGCATGGCCACTGATATTCCCCCACATAACCTGGCCGAAGTGGTGGGCGCGTGCGTGCATTTGATCGATCATCCGGATGCGGATGTCGAGGCGTTGTGTGAATTCATCCAGGGGCCGGATTATCCCGGCGGCGCGGAAATCATCTCCCCTCGCCGGGATCTGATCGACATCTACCGCACCGGTGGCGGATCAATCCGCATGCGGGCCTCCTGGAACACGGAAAACGGCGATATCGTCATCACCCGGATGCCCCATCAGGTTTCTCCCGCAAAGGTCATCGAACAGATCGCCGGTTTGATGGAACAAAAGAAACTCCCCATGCTCGCCGATATCCGGGATGAATCCGACCATGAAGACCCGGTCCGCATCGTGATCACACCGGCATCGTCCCGGGTGGACATCGACGCGCTCATGCTTCACCTGTTTGCCGCCACTGAACTGGAGCGGACCTGCCGGGTCAATCTCAACATGATCGGGTTAGATCGCAGGCCGGCGGTCAAGACATTGCCGGGCCTGCTGTCGGAATGGCTGGCCTTCCGTACAGAAACTGTCCGCAAACGGCTGACGTTCCGCCTGGAAGCCGTGGCCGACCGGCTCCATATCTTAGACGGCCTGCTGATTGCCTACCTTAACCTGGACCGGGTGATTTACATCATCCGTCACAACGATGAACCCAAGCCGCTGCTCATGGCCGAATTTGATCTCACCGACGACCAGGCCGAAGCCATTCTCCAGTTGCGTCTCCGGCACCTGGTCAGATTGGAAGAGGCTAAAATTCTCAAGGAAAAGCAAGCCCTTGAAAAAGAGCGCATCGATATCGAAAAGGTTTTAAATTCCGATGCCCGGATGAAAACCCTGATTAAAAAGGAACTGCTGGCCGATGCCGATAAATACGGCGATCCACGCCGGACGGTGATTGTCGAGCGCCGGGACGCAAAGGCCATGACCCCGGTGGATATGTCCCCGGCCGAACCGGTGACGGTGGTGCTGTCGAAGCAGGGATGGGCCCGGATGGCCAAGGGAAGCGAAGTTGATCCCGAGGCTCTGATTTATAAGTCCGGGGACGGTTTTTTGGCCGCGGCCCGGGGCCGCAGCAACCAGTCGGCGGCATTTATCGATTCCACGGGCAGGAGCTATGCCCTGCCGGTCAGGGAACTGCCGTCGGCAAGGGGGCATGGCACGCCATTGACCGGTTTTTTTAAAAATCCGTCCCAGTCCCGGTTTATCACCGTGATCATGGAACCGCCTGAACGAAAGCTGCTGATGGCAAGCACCGCCGGATACGGATTTATCACCGTTATGGAAAACCTTTTAACCAGGAATCAGAAGGGAAAGGCCCTGCTCACCGTGCCGGAGGGGACCCGGCCCATGCCGCCGCTGGTTCTGGACGAAGATATGGCCGATGCCCACATGGGCGCCGTCACCGCCCAGGGTCGCATGCTGGTCTTCCCCCTTTCCGAGCTTCCGGAATTACCCAAAGGAAAAGGGAACAAAATTATCGGAATCAAGTCCGGCGATATCGGTTCCGGCGCGGACGGCCTGAAACACCTGTTTCTGATCCCGCCCGGCGCCATCCTGACCCTTTTTGCCGGCAAAAGACATTTCAGACTGGTGCCGGGCAATATCGTCAATTTTATCGGCCGCCGGGGCCAGCGAGGCAAAAAACTGCCCCGGGGTTTCCAGAATGTTGATACGGTTCTGGTTGAAACCGCTAACCCGCAGACAGGAGGTGCCGGACATGAAAAAAACCATCACCCGTTCCATTGAAAAAATCGTCGAAGATCAGGTGGCCCAGTGGCAGAAATTGCGTAAAGCCAGAAGTGAGGAGCCGGCGGCCGGTATCACCCTCATCACAGTGTCACGGGAATACGGGAGCAACGGGGCTATGCTGGCCGAACGTGTTGCCGCTGAGCTGGGGTATACGCTTTTTCACCAGGAGCTCATCCATGAGATGGCGGCCAGTGCCAAGACCAGCAAACGGATCGTGGAGACCTTAGATGAAAAGGGCCTTAGCGTGCTGGAGGAATCTATCGCCTCCCTTATCAATGAACGGCATTTGTGGCCGGATCAGTATCTGCGGCACCTGATGCGGGTTATCGGGACCATCGGCCGGCATGAGCATGCGGTGATCGTCGGCCGATGCGCGAATTTTATTCTGCCGCCGGAAAAAACTCTGAGGGTCCGGGTGATCGCGCCGCTGCCCTTTCGGATTCAAACCATTGCCAAACGCCTTTCGCTCTCCGAAGCAGACGCCAGAAAACAGGTATTGAAAACCGATTCCGATCGCCGTGCCTTTTCACGGAAATATTTTTACGCGGACCTTTCCGACCCGTTTCATTACGATCTGCTTATCAACACCGGCCGGATGCATATCGACACCGCCGTGGCCACGGTCCGGGAAACGGTGCGGGACTGGAAACAGGCATGAACCGGCTTTCATCAGGTTTTCGGAATGACGCCGGATGCAGCTGTTAAATTTTGATCATTTTACCTGCTGTGTGCTGAAGGGCCACGGTCAGTCGGGGTCGGTGCCTGTTTAGTTGACCGGATACGGCGTTTAGGGCGTGTTCGGGGGTGTTGTTGGTTTCGCTGAGATGGGCCAGGATCACATGGCTCAGGCCGTCATGGAGAACCTCCATGAGAAGGTCCCGGGCGGACTCATTGGAGAGATGTCCGGTGCGGCTTTTGACGCGCTGTTTCAGGGGCCATGGATAGGGCCCGTGTTCCAGCAGCTGCGGATCATGGTTGGCTTCCAGGATCAGGCCGCAGCAGTTTTTCAGGTGTTGTCTGACCATGGCCGTGTGTATGCCCAGGTCCGTGGCAATACCGATCTGCCTGCCGTTGCAGCCGATGATAAACCCGGCGGGATCGGCCGCGTCATGAGAAATGGAAAAGGGGCGGATTACAAGATCCTTGATGCAAAAGGCCGTGCCGCATGAGAAAACAGCCAATGACGGGAGATGGCCAAGCCGGTCTCGCGCGTTCTGCCGGGTAGGGCTGGAAATATGCACCGGAATGCCGTGTTTGCGGCCCAGCACCCCCACGCCCTGGATATGATCCGTGTGTTCGTGGGAGACAATGATGGCGTCAATAGCGCCGGCTGATATTTGTCGGGATGCCATCCGGCGTTCGATTTCAACACCCGAAAGCCCGGCATCGATGAGGATGGCAGTGTTCCGGTGGGATATGTAGATGGAATTGCCCTTTGAGCCGCTGGCCAGCATGCAGATGCGGATGGCGTCGTTAACAATATCGTCGCCCGCATTATTGAATGCGTCGACGACCGTTTTTCGATGACGCGGGTGATCCGCCGGCTTTGACATTTTGTTTTTAATCCCTGTTTACGAAACCAACATCCTTATGACTCTATTTTCTTCAGCTCCGGCCGCTATATGCCGGTGTGTCCGAAGCCGCCTTCGTTTCGAATGGAATTTTCAAGGGTTTCGACCACCGTAAATTCCGCCCGGCAGACCGGGCTGATAATCATCTGAGCGATGCGGTCTTTCCGGTTGATGGTATAGGGTTGTTTGCCGTGGTTGATCATGCCGATTTTTACTTCGCCTCGGTAGTCGGCGTCAATGGTGCCGGGGGAATTGATGATCCCGATGCCGTGTTTAACGGCAAGCCCGCTTCTCGGCCGGATCTGGGCTTCATACCCTTCGGGCAGGGCAATGGCAAAACCCGTGGGGATCAGGATAATATCGCCGGGCGTCAGACAGACGGGTTCTGAAACCGCCGCGCAGATGTCCATGCCCGCGGCATGGGGCGTCATGTAACGAGGCAGGGGGATATCCGCTTCCGCCTCCGGTCGCAGCCTGCTAAACTCAATGATGAGGGGCGGCGTCATTAGTGATTTATCCCTTGAACCCTGTCTGAAAAACAAGAAAGTGTTTGACCGTTTTAAGAAAAGACGGAGCCCATTGGCTCTAATATATAGCTTCCAGTCTCCGCGGCCATGCTGTTGCAGGTATTTTCCGGGGAAAGTGGACGGAAAAAAACCGCCCCCTCTTGGGATCAATTATCAGCGGGCGTTTCCGGCGCCGGCGTCTGCTCTTCAGGGTCAAGAGCCGCCTTCCGGCTTAGCTTTATTTTGCCTTCCCGCGAGATTTCAATGACTTTGACCTTGATCACGTCGCCTTCCTTGACAATATCGCGGACTTTTTTGACGCGAAAAGGCGCCAGTTCCGAGATATGCACCAGGCCTTCGGTTTTGGGCCGGATCTGGACAAAAGCGCCGAAATCCGTGATCTTTACCACGGTCCCGTCATATAGAGCTCCGATTTCCGGATCAGAACCGATATCCATGATGATCAGAACCGCTTTGTCGCCTTCTTCCTTGGTAAAGGCCGCGATCTTGACCAGGCCGGTGTCGTCAATTTCAATCTGGGTGTTGGTTTCGCTCTGGATGGCCCGGATGATTTTACCCCCCGGTCCGATGATTTCGCCGATGCGTTCGGGATTTACATAAATGCGGTGCACATGGGGCGCATAGGGCGACATTTCATCCCGGGGCGCGGCCAGTGTTTCCGTCATTTTATCGAGGATGTGAAGGCGTCCGGCTTTTGCCTGGTCCAAGGCCGTGGTCAACACCGCTCTGGTCAGTTCCTTGATCTTGATGTCCATCTGCAGGGCCGTGATGCCGTCTCTGGTTCCGGCTACCTTGAAATCCATGTCGCCGGCATGATCTTCATCCCCGAGAATGTCCGACAGCACCACAACCTTGTCTCCTTCTGAAACCAGGCCCATGGCGATTCCCGATACCGGGGCCTTAATGGGTACCCCGCCGTCCATGAGGGCCAGGGTTCCCGCGCATACGGTGCCCATGGAAGAAGAACCGTTGGATTCAAGCACTTCGGACACGATGCGGATGGTGTAATCAAAATCCTCCTTGGGGGGCAGCACTTTTTCCAGCGCCCGCCTGGCAAGGTTGCCATGTCCGATATCCCTCCGGCTGGGGCCTGAGATCCGCTTGACTTCGCCGACGCTGTAAGGGGGGAAATTATAATGGAGCATGAACTGAACGCTTTCTTCGCCGCTAAGAGTCTCCACCCGCTGCTCATCCCGGCCCGAGCCAATTGTCATGGTGGCCAGCACCTGGGTTTCTCCCCGGGTGAACAGTCCGCTGCCGTGGACCCGGGGCAACAGGGCCGCTTCGCACTGGATGGGACGGATATCGGAGAAACCGCGGCCGTCGATTCGGCGGCCCTGATTGAGGATGATATCCCGCAGGACCCGGCGCTCCAGATCGTAGAAAATTTCCTTGATTTCCGAGTTACGGTCCGCAAAATCCTCTCCGAGATCTTCGATGACGGCCGCCTTGAGGGCGGAGATGGCTTTTTGCCGCGCTATTTTTTCCGGCGCTTGCAGGGCCTCGGCCATGCGGGTTTTGGCGATGCTGTCAATGCGGGCCGTCAGGTCCGCGTCCTTTTCCATGGGGGTATGTTTGCGCTTGGGTTTGCCGATGCTTTCGCGAAGTTTTTCCTGCAAATCGATGATGGGCTGGATCTGAACGTGGGCGAAAAAGATGGCATCTAGAACGTCGGATTCTTTTGCGACATCGCACCCGCCTTCCACCATGTTGATGCCGGTCCGGGAGCCGGCCACGATGATGTTCATGTCCGACACCTTTTGTTCGTCTATGGTCGGGTTCACGACGAACGCGTCGTCGATCCGGCCGACCCGCACGCAGGCCACGGGACCGTCAAAGGGGATATCGGATATCATCAGGGCGGCCGAGGCGCCGTTTATTGCCAGGACATCCGGGTCATTGGCCTTGTCCATGGACAAAGCCGTGGCGATCACCTGGGTTTCGCAGCGCCAGTCCTTGGGAAAGAGCGGACGCAGGGGCCGGTCCGTAAGCCGTGCGGTCAGGGTTTCCTTTTCCGACGGCCGGCCGATTTCGCGCCGGAAATAGTTGCCCGGGATTCTGCCGGCGGAATAGATTTTTTCCATGTATTCCACGGAAAGGGGCAGAAAGTCGACTTCCGGCCTGGGGTTCTTGTCCGCCACCACTGTTACCAGGACCATGGTTTCGCCGTACTGGACCATGACCGAACCGGATGCCTGTTTGGCCAGTTTTCCGGAACGCAGACTCATGGTCTCTTTTCCGATTTGCGCTTGAAAGGTAATTTCCATTATTTCTCCTGATATCAGGCCGTTTTTCAAATGGTTATTCTGACGGACAACACATTAACGGCCTATGTGGTGCGTATCGCGTCTTCCGAGTTATCTTCTGAGTCCGAGGTCGCCGATGATGGTGCGGTAGCGATGGACATCTTTGTTCTTAACGTAATTTAACAGCCGCCGCCGTTTGCCGACCATGATCAGAAGGCCCCTGCGGGAATGATGATCCTTTTTATGGGTTTTAAGGTGTTCGGTCAGGTGCGCAATACGCTGGGTCAGCAGCGCGATCTGGACTTCCGGGGACCCGGTGTCGGTTTCATGGGCTTGGAAATGGACAATGGTTTCCTGTTTGTTCGTCTGTGAAAGGTTCACTCGTTCCTCCTTAAACGGTAAGTTCGATCATCATTGTTTTATAGACTTTTATTTTATTACGGATTTACAAAAACACAACAATAATTATAACGGTTTCCATCCATCGCCGGCGCGACCACGGCAAGAAGGCGGTTGTTTTCATCGGATATCTTGATCCGGGGCGACTCTTGTCCCGCGTTTTCACCGAAGCCGAGATCCCCGGCAAAAAGGGGCTTCCCGTGCCGGATCCGGTCCGCCAGGGCCGCGTCCGCCGTCATCGCCGTCATTTCACGGAGTGCATCGGCCATGGGAATGACAAGTGTTTTCATGGCGGCCAGGGATGGATAAGCCGTCAGCGTCTCCAGCAGCGAAGCTTCATGAATGTTGAATCCGCCGCATGCAATCCGCCGCAATGCTTCCATGTGCCCGCCGCATCCAAGTTTTCCGCCTATATCCGCACACAGGGTCCGGATATAGGTTCCGGATGAGCATGCCACCTCGAACCGGACACGGGGCAGGCGGATGTCTTGAATGCGGATATGGGCAATCGCAACCTTCCGGGCGGGTTTTGTGACTGGAGCGCCTTGTCGCGCATAGGCGTAAAGCGGCTTCCCCTTGTGCTTCAGCGCCGAAAAAACCGGTGGGACCTGGTCAATTTCGCCTTCAAACTCCTGGCAGACATTGCGGATCCGTGTTTCGGTTATATCATCAACGGGAGCCTTTGCCGTGATTTTCCCCTCGGCATCCTGCGTGTCGGTTTCAATGCCGAGCATCATGCAGGCGTCATATGTTTTCGTGTCGGCCAGAAAAAAATGAGACAGCCGGGTGGCCTGATTGACAAGACAGACCAGCACGCCGGTTGCCGCGGGATCCAGTGTGCCGGTATGGCCGATTTTTCTGATGCCCGGAATTTTTTTAAGCCGGTTGACGGCTTGCGCCGAACTGATGTTTGCCTGTTTGTCGACAACTATAATGCCGCTGATATCATGACCCGGGTTCAGCGATGTGGGGAGCGGGAAATTTATCCTTTGGCCTCCTGTATCGATTTAAATATTTTGAGAAATATCGAAAATAATCGATTTCAGTTCCGGCAGGGTCGCCTTGATGTCAAATCCCGCGGCGTTCTGGTGCCCCCCTCCGCCGAAGGATATGGCAATGGCCGCGGCATTGACCGTCCCGTCCGACCTGAGGCTGACGTGAAATTCACTGCCGGGCCTTCGGCCGTTCCGGGTTTTCCGCTCGTAGAGCAGAACCGCCAGTTTGACCTTTTCGATCCGTTTGGCGTAATTGATCAGTCCGTTGACATCCTCCACTTGGGTGCCGGTCGCCTCGAGCATGTTCTGTGTAAGCGTCATAATGGACAGGTTGCCGTCTTCCGACACTTCAATGGAATCAAACAGCATGGTCAGCAGCTTGATGCGATTGAGGGAAATGGTTTCATAGACGTGATGCGCCACCTTATGGGGATCGGCGCCGTATTTCACCATTTCATGGGATATTTCAAAGGCGGCCGGGGTGGTGTTGGAAAAGCGGAAAGAACCGGTGTCGGCCATGATGCCCGTATACAGGGCATATGCGATGCCCGTATCGATGGGGATATTCATCTCCCTGATCACCCGGTAGACGATTTCAGAAGTCGAC
The DNA here is from genome assembly GCA_964481615.1 of uncultured Desulfobacteraceae bacterium. Classification (GTDB taxonomy): domain Bacteria; phylum Desulfobacterota; class Desulfobacteria; order Desulfobacterales; family Desulfosalsimonadaceae; genus SURF-33. The sequence continues at coordinate 10,474 of CAYZXZ010000010.1, forward strand.
GATGCCTCCGGGTCGATGATCTGGAGCTTTCCAAAACGGGTATTGGTGGTATGGTGATCGATATTGATGATCATCGGTATCCTGCTGACGGCTTCGGCCGCCGCACCGATGCGGTGAAGATCGGAGCAGTCGAGAATAACGGCCGCATCGAACTGCTTGATATCGCCCGGGTCTCTTTGAATCCTGTGGACGGACGGCAGAAACTGGTAAACCGCTGGAATCGCGCCTTCAATATAGAGCGCCACCTTTTTTTTGATCTGTTCCAGTGCCAGTCCCAGGCCGAGCAATGAGCCGACCGCGTCTCCGTCGGGATGAATATGGGCCGCAATGAGAATATTATTCTTTTGTTTCAGTTGGGCTATGACGCGCTGCATCTTCTTTTTCAATTTTTTTCAATATCGATTCGATGTGAAATCCGTAATCGATGGATTCATCGTAATAAAATTTAAGATCCGGTATATATCGCAGGCTGATCTCTTGCGCAAGGGTATATTTGATGAAAGGCGCCGCTTTCCGGAAACCTGCAAGCGCCTCCTGCCGGGTCGATACGCGATCCGATACGACAAAATAGATTTTAGCCAGCTTTAGATCCGGCGACATTTTTACACCCGTGATCACCGAGGACTGGATGCGGGGATCCTGGATCGATTTTCTCAGCACACCCGAAAGAACTTCCTGGATCAGTCCGGCGACCCGGTCTCCCCGGGTATATGACTTCATAGGACCATAATCTCCATATCGGTGTCGATAATTTCCGCCAGATTTATTTTTTCTATAAATTCTAAGATGTTATCCAATGCCGAATTGATGGTGTTTTGTGCGTTTCCCACCACGGCGACGCCGAGTACGGCCCGCTGGTGAACGTCATTGAGCGCGACTTCCGCCACGGCGGCGTTGAACTGGTTTTGCACCCGCGCGATGATGGACTTGATGATTTTCCGCTTCTCCTTGAGGGAATGGCAGTCAGATAATCGGAATGTAATGGTGGCGCAGCCAAGGACCATATCGTTTCACCTCGCGGCATCAGACAAGCACCGGCTTGATTTCTTCCAGGTAGAAACACTCTATGATATCGCCGAGTTTGATGTCGTTGAAGTTTTCAATATGGATGCCGCATTCATAATTCTGCACCACCTCCCTGGCGTCATCCTTGAAACGTCGGAGGGAATCGATTTTTCCGGTATAGACGACAATACCGTCCCGGACCACCCGGGCCTGCTGGCCGCGTTGAATTTTCCCGCTGGTGACCATGCTTCCCGCGATGGTGCCGATACCCGGAACCATAAACACCTGCCGGACTTCAGCCTGTCCGAGAGCCCGTTCCTCGAATTTGGATGACATCATGCCGACAAGGGCGTCCTGGACGTCCTTGATGGCATGGTAAATCACGTCGTAATAGCGGATGTCCACATGCTCATCATCCGCCATGCCGGAAACCTTGGGCGCGGGCCGGACATGAAATCCGAGGATGATGGCATTTGTCACCGCCGCAAGGGAGACATCCGACTCGATAATCGATCCCACCGCGGAATGAATGATGTTGACCTTGACCTCATCGGTGGAGAGTTTTTTAAGGGCTTCCGCGAGGGCTTCAATGGAACCCTGAACATCGGCCTTGATGATGATGTTGAGATCCTTGACCTCGCCCTCCAGCATCTGTTCATAAAGCTTTTCTAGGCTTAACCGGCTGGTGGCGGCCAGGGACCGCGAACGCTGTTGCTGGAGCCGGTGTTCGCTGACCTGTTTGGCGTCTTTTTCAGCGGTCAGAGCGATCAGCTCATCCCCGGCCAAGGGAACACCGGACAGGCCGACGATCTCAACGGGTATGGACGGTCCGGCAGTTTTTACCGCGACGCCAAGGTCATTGAACATCATGCGAATTTTGCCGTAATACATGCCGCACACCACCGGATCTCCGATATGCAGGGTCCCTTCCTGGATCAGCACCGTAGCCACGGCGCCCCGGCCGATATCAAGCCTGGATTCGATGATATACCCCTTGGCGGGTTTATTAGGGTTGGCCGTCAACTCCAGGATTTCGGTCTGCAGCAGGATCATTTCAAGCAATGTGTCGATGCCGATTTTCTGTTTCGCCGATACATCAACAAAGATGGTGTCACCACCCCATTCCTCGGGCGAAAGTCCTTTTTCCGCCAGTTGCCGTCTGATCCGTTCGAGATCCGCGCCTTCCTTGTCGATTTTATTGACCGCCACGATGATCGGCACCTCGGCGGCCTTGGCGTGATTGATGGCCTCGATGGTCTGGGGCATCACCCCGTCGTCCGCGGCGACCACCAGAACGACGATGTCGGTGACATGCGCTCCCCGGGACCGCATGGCGGTAAACGCTTCATGGCCCGGCGTGTCTAAAAAGACGATATCGCCCCTTTTGAGCTGGACGTGATAAGCGCCGATATGCTGGGTAATGCCTCCGGATTCGAGTTCGGTCACCTTGGTCTCCCGGATGACATCCAGCAGGGATGTTTTCCCGTGATCCACGTGTCCCATGATGGTGACAACAGGCGGCCTGGATGTCATCTGGGAAGGATCGTCGCTTTCCATCTTGAAATAGGTTTCCTCTTTAAATGAGGCCTTTTCCACTTCAAAATTGAACTCTTGGGCGACCAGGCTTGCCGTGTCGTAATCGATGGTCTGATTGACCGTCACCATTACCCCCATTCCCATCAGTTTTGCGATGATTTCACCGGCCTTGACGCCCATCCGTTTGGCCAGGTCGGCCAGCACGATGCTGTCATCAATTTTTATCCGTCGCTTGATGGCTTTCGGAACCGTGATCCGGGTTTTTTGATCCGACGAAACCTGCTGCTGTTTGAATTTTTTTCGGGATTTCCGGCTCCGGCCAGCACTGTGATCGTAAAGGGCATCCCCCTCGATCACTTCCTTGCGCCGCAGGGCGGTTTTGATCTTGTCTGCATGTCTGCCTTTGGCGGTATCCAGCGGTTTCTTTTTCTTGAGTTTTTTATCGGTGTCATCTTCTTTGGCGACATCAGCGCCCATCAGCCCCTTGAGGTCTTCGAACTGGAGCCTTTTCTTGTCGGGTTTGGTTTTTGCCGGCTCTTCCGGCAATGCATCGGCAACCGGCGCCGGCGCTTTTTCCGGCTCGGGTTCGATCAGATATTCGACCGGTTCCGGCAGGCTGATGACCTTTGCCGGCATGCCTTTTTTGGCTTTTTTCCTGGCCTTGGTTTTGGAAACCGGGGTTTCCTCGGCAACGGTCTGGATTTCATCAGATTCCGGTTCCGCTGGTTCTACGATCGTTTCAGGCGGCGCAACGGTTTCCGCCGGTTGACGAGCTTCGACCGTCTCTGCTTCCGGTGTGGCTTCTGGCGGAGCGGTTTCACCGGCAACCACCGGTTCCGGGGTAATCGCTTCCGGTTTGACGGGTTCCGGAACAATCTTTTTTCGCCGTCGGATTACGTTCGGTTTGATCCGCTCGTCCTCGACGATTTTCTCGAGCGTTTTCCCGCCGAAAAGGGTTCGCTTGATCCGGGCGATGGCATCCTCTTCCAGCGTTGAGACGTGCGATTTGACATCGACGTCGATCTCCTGGAGTTTTTCCAGGAGAATTTTATTATCCATGTTCAATTCTCTGGCAAGCTCGTATACTCTCAATTTTGCCATCCATCCCCCTCATTGCCCCGCGCACGGCGCGACGCATTGTTGTTCAGGCCGCCATTGCTGTCAGGCGATTATCCAATGTCTTCGTTTTTTTGCTGTTTGGAGCCGACGTCGTGGTTTTCCGCGGGGTCCTCTTCAACCGCCGCTTCGGCATTTTCGTCTGTGGCTGTTTTTCCCGTTCTGGCGGCTTCGGCCGCCGCTTTTTCGGCATGCACGATAAATTTTCCGGCCGCTTCTTCGGAAATCCGGGCCGTTTCTGCCAGTTCCTCGACGGTGGTCCGGACCAAGTCGTCTGCGGAAAAATAACCGCTTTTAATCAGCGAATCCGCAAGGGATTCGGTCATGTCCGGCAGATTCATCAATGAATCATGTCCTTTTCTAATACTTTCATTGTATCGGCTCTCGGAAAACACATCAAGCCGCCATCCCGTCAATTTGGATGCCAGCCGCACGTTTTGCCCGTTTCTTCCGATGGCCACGGCCAGTGATTCATCCGGGACCACCACTTCCATGGAATGGCTGTTTTCATCAATGACGACCCTGGAAATATCAGCCGGGGCCAGCGCGTTGCAGACGAATTTGGCCGGGTCCACGTGCCAGGGAATGATATCGATTTTTTCGTTTTTCAGTTCCTGGACGACGCTTTGAACCCGGTTGCCTTTGACGCCCACGCAGGCGCCCACGGGATCAATGTCCGGGTCCGTGGACATCACGGCGATTTTTCCGCGCATGCCGGCCTCTCGTGCCGCCGTGATAATTTTTACGATGCCCTCGTTGACTTCCGGAACCTCGGTTTTAAACAGGGCGATGAGAAATCCCGGATGAGTCCGCGACAATTCAATCTGCGGGCCCCGGCCCTCTTCGTTAACTTTCAATACATAGGCCCTGATCCTGTCGCCCCGCCGGTAAATTTCGCCGGGGAGCTGCTCTTTTTTTCCTAAAACGGCTTCGGCCGATCCCAGGTTCACGATGATTTCATTGCGGGTGACGCGCTGGATGATCCCGTTGATGATTTCGCCCTTGCGGTCGGCGAAGCTTTGATACACCGAATTTCTTTCAGCGATCTTTAGTTTCTGAATAATGACCTGTTTGGCGGATTGCGCGGCGATCCGGCCGAAGGTCATCGGGTCCATTTTGGTGCCGAGGCTGTCGCCGACTTCACATTCGGGGTCGAGTTTGCGGCCTTCCTGCAAGGTGATCTGGAATGCCGGTTCTTCCACCGTTTCAACGACTTCCTTGAATTGAAACGCCTCGAGTTCGCCGGTTTCCTCACTGTATTGGATTTCGATGTCGATCTTGTTCCCGAATTTTTTTCTGGCGGCCGATCGGATCGCCTCCTTCAGTGTTTTCACAAGCACATTGAAATCAATGTGCCTGTCCCGGCTTACCTGTTCAATCACACGTTTAATGTCCGTAATTAACATTTGTTATCTCCGTTATAATTGACAAGCCGTGCTTTGCTGATGTCTCTGTGTGGGATGAGGACGGTTTCCGTTTCCATCTGAAGCCGGATGCTGCCGTCTATTACCCCTGAGATGATGCCTTTGAAATTTTTCCGGCCGTTTATGGGAGAAACCGACCGGATTCCGGCGGTTTGGCCCGTAAATTTTTCAAAATCAGATAGTTTTGACAGCGGCCGCTCCATTCCCGGCGAAGAAATTTCCAGAATATAAGAGATTTCCGTTTCGAGCTTGAGGTCAAGCAGATCACCCAGCTGGCGGCTGATTGCGGCGCAGTCCTCCAGGTTCACCCCGCCGGGTCTGTCGATATAGAGCCGAAGAATGCGTCCGCCAGGCTCACGCCGGCATTCCACATGGATCAGTTCCATCCCTTCGGCCGCGCAAAGCGGTTCCGCAAGAGATTGTGCCACCGACACGATCTCCTTTTGCATCCGGGTATCGAAGCCGCCCGCGGTCTTCTGCTTTCCGTCGCCGTCGTGGGCGCCGCCCGTTTTATGCCTGTACTTTTTCGCCAAATGCTTGTCCCAAAACAAAAAATAAAAACGGGCTGTTATGCCCGTTTTTAAGCAGTTCCAAAAATTCATCCCTCTCTCGGGTCACATCTTTTTAACCCCGTCGGGCTGCCAAGAAATGATTGGAGCGGGCAACGAGATTCGAACTCGCGACACCAAGCTTGGGAAGCTTGTACTCTACCAGCTGAGCTATGCCCGCTTCCATAGCCTTGCTAAATTAGTAAAAAAATTTTTTAATGTCAACAGAAAATATCTTGTTAATCCAGAAGCGAGCGGATCTGTCGCAGGGCCGTGCGGATCTCGTCCAGGGCCGGGGGAGATGGCGATTCCTTTTTCTGTTTCTTCATTATTTTCATGGATTTTCTGGCCCCTTCGATGGTGAATTTTTTATCATACAGCAGATGTTTGATCATCAGGATGGATTCGATATCGGATTTCCGGTAGAGCCGCTGGCCGGCGTCGGTTCGTTTGGGGGAGATGATGGGAAACTCGGACTCCCAGAACCTCAGAACATAGGCGGCAAGATCAGCGATGGCCGTGACTTCGCCGATCTTGAAATAGAGCTTGTCGGGAATCTCTGTTCTTGGCGGCGGATAATTTTCCATCAGAACACATCACCCGGATTATGATGGTGTTAGAGTCTTGACTCCGGTTTTCCATTTCTGTTTTTTGCGGCTATGCCGCCTCAAGCCGGCAGCAGGGCGTCAAACGCGTGGATCAGTTCTTCCGTAATCCGGCTGTGAGCCGCGTGGACCTGCTGATCCGAAAGCGTTTCATGCGGCGAGCGGTAGGTGATGCGCAGGGAAATGCTTTTTTTTCCGGCGGGAATCGGATCACCGCTGTATATGTCAAAAAGGGAGACCTTTTCCATCAGTGCTTCTCGGCAGTCGGAAACTTTCCGTAAAATATCACCCGCCTGTGCGTTTTTGTCAACAATTAAGGTGATATCCCTTTCCGCGGCCGGGAATCTCGGCACCGGAGCAAAAGTGACCGCATCCGGGAGCAGCGGCAGCAGGTCGTTGATAGTGAGTTCGAAGACAAAGGCGGTCTGTTTCAGGTCATAGCGATCGATAACAGCGGCCGTGAGCTCCCCGATGCGGCCGACGCGGTTTCCGTCGATGTGGATTTCCGCCGTGTGCCCGGCTCGCATATATGCGCAGGCGGGTTCCGGCATCCGGGAGAATCGTACGTTTTCAAATTTGAACGAGCAAAAAAGCGCCTCCACAGCCCCCTTGAGATCATAAAAATCACAGGGCACAGGCTTTCCGGACCAGGACGGATCGCTTCGGGCGCCGGTTATGAGCGCGGCCAGTATTTCGATTTCCTCGGGCTGCCGGTCCTGGCCGTTGCTGATGAAAATTTTGCCGATTTCAAAAATTTTCAGATTTCTGACATGGCGGGACATGTTGGTTTTCATCATGTCGAGCAATCCCGGGACAAGCGAGGTCCGCATGACCGCCTGATCTTCGGTCAGGGGGTTGAGGACCTCCAGCATCTGCCGGGAAACGTCTCCGTCGGGAATGTCAAGCTTGTCGCAGGCCGTTTTTTCGATGAAACTGTAGGAGATGATTTCCGTAAAACCAAATCCGACCATGCGGTCCTTGATCTGTTGTTTGGTTTCAAAATCGAGGTTGGGCAGGCTGGTATCGGCGGAAATTTTTGGCAGCGTCGTTATGATCCGGTCGTACCCCCACAGCCGGGCGACTTCTTCCATCAGATCCTCGGGCCGGCTCACGTCTACCCGGAAAGAGGGCGGGGTCACCGCCAGAGTCTCCGCATCGATCCGGGTGACGAAAAAAGCGATGGATCTCAGCCATTGAGTGATGTCGTTGGCGGTGAATCGCGTGCCCAGGTGCCGGTTTGTTCGATGAATGTCAAGGTTTATGGGACGGCGCAATGCCGGGTTCGGGTGTTGGTCGATGATGCCGACGGCCGGCGTACCTCCCGCGATTTCCACCATCAACTGCACCGCCCGCTCCAGTGCGGTCAGTGTGCCTTCCGGGTCAACGCCCCTTTCGAAGCGGTGGGAGGCATCCGTGCTCAATCCAAGATTTTTGGCGGTTTTCCGGATGGAGATCGGATTGAAACAGGCGCTTTCGATCAGGACCCGTGTGGTGCCGTGAATGATTTCCGAATTTTCGCCGCCCATGACCCCGGCAATGGCCACAGGGCTGCGGCCGTCGCAGATCATGAGCGTATCCGGGGAAAGTCGGCGTTGTTTTCCGTCCAGGGTGGTAAATATTTCTTCTTTCTCCGATGGCGTGCGGACGACAATGCGATGTTCGGCGAGCCGGTCGAAATCAAACGCGTGCAGGGGCTGGCCGAGCTCCATCATTACATAATTGGTGATATCCACGATGTTGTTGATGGGTTTGAGACCAACGGATAACAGGTAATTCTGAAGCCAGAAAGGGGATGGCGCAATGACGATGTCGTTTACCAGGGCCGCGGCGTATCGCGGACACAGATCCGGGTTTTGAATGGCAACGGATGCCAGATCGGTGATGCGCCCGTTTGCCGGGGGATGATGGATCACAGGCGGTTTCAGTGGCTGATCCAGAAGGGCCGCCACTTCCCGGGCGATCCCCAAAACGCTGAGGCAGTCCGGCCGGTTCGGCGTCAGGCCGATTTCAAATATCGTATCCGACAGGTTCAGGGCTGCGGAAAGCGGGGCGCCTTCCACAAGATCCGGATTCAGGATGTAAATGCCGGAATGATCCGTTCCAAGCTCGAGCTCGGCCTTGCTGCACAGCATTCCTTCCGAGATCACGCCCCGGATGTCGCTGTTCTTGACGATGGCGCCGCCGGGCAGAACGGTCCCGGGAAGGGCCAGCGGCGCTTTAACGTTTACCCTGGCATTGGGTGCACCGCACACCACGCAAAGGGTACGGTCGCCGAGATCAACGTCGCAGATGCTAAGATCCTCCGCATCGGGATGGGGGCGGATGCCGGCGATCCGACCGACCATGACATGATCCAGATACGCGTAACGCTCGATCACGGCTTCGACTTCCAGCCCGGTCATGGTCAGGCGATCGGCCAGTTCACCAGGGGGAATCGGTATGGAGACATACTGATGTAACCAGTTGAGGCTGATTTTCATATTAGAACTGACCTAAAAATCTGGCATCTCCTTCAAAAAAGAGCCGAATATCATTGATGCCGTATTTGAGCATGGTGATCCGCTCGACCCCCATGCCAAAGGCGAATCCGGTGTATTTTGACGTGTCATACCCGACATTTTCAAAAACGGCCGGGTGAACCATTCCGCATCCCATGACCTCCAGCCAGCCCGTGCTGGAACATACCTTGCAGCCTTTCCCGCGGCACATGACGCAGAGGATATCGACCTCGGCGCTGGGTTCGGTGAACGGGAAGAAACTGGGCCGGAATCTCAGGCTGGTGTGGGCATCGAACATCTCATGGACAAAAGCGGTCAGGAGCCCCTTGAGGTCGCCGAAGGAGACGTGTTCATCCACCACCAGCCCCTCCACCTGGTGGAACATGGGCGTATGGGTCAGATCGGAATCGCAGCGGTAGACCTTTCCGGGCGCAACAATCCGGACGGGCGGGGCGCAGTTTTCCATGATCCGGACCTGGATGGGCGATGTGTGGGTCCGCAGAACAATGTTGTCGGAAACATAGAAGGTATCCTGCATGTCCCGGGCCGGGTGATTTTTGGGAATATTGAGGGCCTCGAAATTATAGTAATCGCTCTCGACTTCCGGGCCTTCAGCGATATTAAAGCCCATGCGCTTGAAAATGTCGCAGATGCGGCGATTGATCCGGGTAATGGGATGGAGCGTCCCGGTTGGCATGGGTCTGCCGGGCAGGGTGACATCAATAAAACCGCCCTCCTGATCCTCTACGGCGGAAAGGCGATCCGCGGCCGCCTGAAAGGATTCCTCCAGCAGCCGTTTGATTTCATTGGCCGCCTTGCCGGCCGCGGGCCGCTCTTCCGGGGGAAGGGACGCAAGATTGCGCAGAAACAGGGTCACAAGGCCCTTTCTGCCGAGATATTTTACGGAAAGGGCCTTGACCGCCTCCGGATCGCCGGCTTGTTTCAGGGCGGACAGCGCTTCGGATCTGATCGCTTCGATCGTTTGATTCAATCGGGTCATTGTCGGCGGTTACAGGTTATGCCCGCGCCGGTAAGGCCGCAAGTCACGATTCTTACGCGACGGACATGGATTTTGTCAGCGTGCCGCGGCCATGGCGGCAAGATTGGCGAACGCACCCGGATCGAAGACGGCAATGTCTGCGAGCACCCTGCGGTCCAGCTCGATATTGGCCGTTTTCAAGCCGTGGATGAATTTGCTGTATGACAGGTCGTTCATCCGGGCTGCGGCATTGATGCGCGCGATCCAGAGTTGCCGGAATTCCCTTTTACGAACCTTGCGGTCACGGTAGGCATACATCAGGGCCTTGTCCACGGAATCGGCCGCGGTTCGAAACAGTTTGCTCCGTCCGCCCCTGAATCCCTTGGCCAGTTTCAGGACTTTTTTTCGGCGATGCCGCGCTTTAAATCCTCTTTTGATACGCATGATCCAAACTCCTCATATGGGGTCAAACCTTGATTTGTGATTTATCCGTTCGGAAGCAGAAACCGGATTTCTCTTAAGTTGGTTTTGTCGATGACATGGCCTTTTCGCAGTGTACGCTTCCGCTTGCGGGATTTTTTCGTTAGAATATGACTGGCATGGGATTTTGAATAAGTGAATTTCCCGGAAGCGGTTTTCTTGAAACGCTTGGCTGCGGACCGGTTGGTTTTTATTTTCGGCATCGTCGTACTCCTTTAATCAATTATACCGGGAAGCGGGTTTAACGCCCCGGGGATTTTTTAAGGTCGGGTTGTCTGCTCCTGCGTGTTCCCGGCGGACCGGGCGCTCCCCGTAAGGGTTTTGCTCCGGATATCGACGGTCTTTTTCGACCTCGCCACGATGGTCAGGGTATTAAGCAAAGTTTTCAACAGATATCAACTTAAATTATGCAAAGAATCGTAAAAAGTCTGATCTTGCTCGTTTTGCGAACCTTTCCGGAAGATGCCCGTCCCCATCAAACACCGCCGTATTGCAAACAGGAACACCCAACTGTATAAAAGGGAAGTCTCTCAATTCCGAACCGTTCAAAGTTCAAGAAAATGAGACTCCCAGATTATAATCTAACGCATTGTTTATGCTTGATAAATCTTATAGGTAACAATGATCGGCCGGGATGAGGCAAATACACATCTCCCCATGCTTTCCGCAGGGGCAGCAAAGCCCTGTTATCCGGCGGTCTCTGGTTATTTGGGCGCCAGCACCATGTTCATGGTGCGGCCTTCCATCTTGGAATGCTGTTCGATTACAGCAAACCCGCTGGAATGTTGGGCGATCTGGTCTAGTATCTCCCGTCCCATGTTCGCCAGGGTGATCTCTCTTCCCCGAAAAACAACCGTGACCTTGACTTTGTTTTTCTTTTCGAGGAACCGCTGGATATGGCCGAGCTTGATTTCCAGGTCATGTTTATCGGTCTTTGGACGGACTTTAATCTCTTTGATCTGGAACGTGGCCTGCTTTTTTTTGGATTCCTGCTGTTTTTTGGTCTGCTCGTACCTGAAACGGCCGTAATCCATTATTTTACAGACAGGAGGCGTCGCAGTGGGGGATATTTCGACCAGATCAAACCCGGATTCTTCGGCGGCGGCCAGAGCTTGATGAATCGGAACGATTCCGCTCTGATTGCCCTCGGAATCGATCAATCGTACCTCTTTGACTTTGATTTCCCTGTTGATTCTGAGTTTGTTGCCGTCCTGCTTCTGCTTAACTATATTCCCACCTCCTGTTGTATGTGGATATTGTTTTAAATGTTTACAAATCCATCGTTGCTATATAAATTTACATTTCAATATCATAGTATTTTATATAATCAAGAAAAATTAGCTGGATAAGGATGGATTTTGTTTTCAGACGCGAAAAAATCCGCGGAAACATCGGAGGTGGGCCATGGCTTTACGTGAAAGGGTCGCGCTGATCCTCGGCGCGGTCAAGGGCATCGGCAAAGGGATCGGACTTGCCCTGGCCGAAGACGGGTTCCGGGTGGCTATGACCCATTATGACTGGGAAACCGATGTCCCGGAAATGAAAAAGGACCTTGCCCGTTACGGCGACCGGCACCTGGCCGTCAGGGTGGATCTGCGCGACACCGAAGCCGTTGCCCCGGTTGTCCGGCAGGTGGCCGAACACTTCGGCTGTCTTGATATTCTGATCAACAATATCGAGCGGGGCGGATGGCCGGTGGTGCACGGCCCTTATCAGCGAGACCAGTGGGACCTGGAGATGGCCACGACCCTGCGCGCCAAGCAATGGGTGTTTGAGGCTGCATTGCCGTATCTGAAACGATCCGATGACGCCTGCGTGATCAATTTTTCATCCATTGCTGGCATGGTCGGGCGTTGCGGACCCGCAAGCCTTGTGTTCAATGAGGGGTATGCCGCGGCCAGCCGCGGGGTCTCCCTGCTGACCGAAACCTGGGCCCGGCTGGGCGCGCCCAATGTCCGCGTCAATGAGATCATGCTTGGATTTTTTGAAACCCGGCACGGTCCCCGGACAAGGGGATGGGACCTGTTGACGGATTCTCAGAAAAAAGCCATTATCGACCATACCCTTCTGGGCCGGACCGGCTGCATCGCGGATGTGGTCCGGGCCGTGCGCTTTATAATAAAGGATGCGCCCTTTATGACGGGAAGCGTCATCCGGCTCGACGGGGGGTATGTGATCGGCGGAGAGCCGGTGGCCCCCATGCCGCCCGGCGTCTTTTAAATGACGGGGTTTCAAAATTTTACGGTTTTTAACCAATTTTATTTAGCCAAACCGTGGCCGGAGTCTCGCAGACTCATGGTTGCGAGGCCGTCCAACGTAAAGCGGAGATTAAAAATGATAACGGGGGGACGATCCCCTGAAACGATCAGAAACGAACAGGAGCAACAACGCAATGAATTCAACAGATCAGGGTGCAAAAATTCCACCGGTTCAACTGGGTGCGGAGAGCCGGTTCTCATTCCGGTGTCATCAGGGGGTGTCTTGTTTTACCGCGTGCTGCCGGGGGATCAGTATCATGCTGACACCCTATGACATTATCCGCATGAAGAACCGGTTGCAGATGAGGTCGGATGAATTTCTGGCGGTTTACACAACGCCGCAAATTCTGGAAAAAACGGATCTTCCGATGGTAACGTTGAAAATGCTCGATGATGACGAGAAAACCTGCCCCTTTGTCCGCAAGGACGGGTGCATCATTTATGCGGACCGGCCATCCGCGTGCCGCTACTACCCCCTGGGCGTGGCCACGCTGAGTTATAAGACAGACGATGACAGCGGGTTTTATTTTTTCATCAACGAACCGCACTGCCGGGGATTCGAGGAGGACACCGAATGGACGGTGGCGTCATGGCGCAAGGATCAGGGCGTGGACGCCTATGATGAGATCAATGCGGAATGGACCGATCTGATCGTTCGGAAGCGGTCGGTTCCCGCCAATCTCCATCTTACGGAAAAGATCAAGCAGATGTTTTTTACGGCCAGCTACGACATCGACCGGTTTCGGCGGTTCGTGTTTGAAAGTTCCTTTTTAAAGCTGTACGACATTGATAAAATGACCGTTGACCGGGCCCGGTCCGATGATGTGGCCCTGCTGCAGCTCGGATTCCGGTGGCTTAAGTGGCTGGTCTTCAAAGACGGCGATTTTGCGGTGGATGAACTGTCTGTTGCCGAGCGGCGCGAGCGCTGGCTGCAAAAGCAGGCAGAATAAGGAGCCGTTCCAGGATCAGTGCATGCTGAAGCTGCGCCGTTGCCGCCGGAAAAGCGTTTTTCCGGCGGCGGTTGAATGGAGAAGATCAGTACGCCGAATAAGCCAGGTCCGCCCACTGATCGGGCGAATTGAGGCGTTCTTCGATATCGAAGTTGAAAAAGTCCGCCGCGGGTTGAAGGATTTCCGGGTGATCAGCGTGAACCTGCCGCAGCGTGGTCAGTATCCGCTCAAAACCGGTTTTGGTCATTTTCCCCAGGGGTCGGCGGCATCCGCCCGCCGGCATCCCGAGGATCTGCATTATGGTTTTGACGGCCAAAGGGTTCCTTGCCCGGCAGACGACCTCGCCGTACGGGGTTGTTTCCCGTGTTTTGACGGTGACCAGGTCAAAAAGCGGTGCAAGGGCGTCGGCCAGGTTTTTCGCTCCCGCTATGTCGCCTTGGTTTATCAGCGCCACCATTTCCGCCACTGCTTTGGGGGCGATGTTGGACATCACGGATATGGCGCCGGCGGCCCTGATTTCCGGATCAGACATGATCGAAAAAGTCATGCCGTCATCCCCGGAAAGAATGGTGTACGCTTCTCCGCAGCACTGCCGGGTCCGTCTCATGTTGGCGGGATCGCCGGTGGCTTCCTTGACCGAGCCGACATTATCGAATTCCGCCGCAAGGATGGCAAGGTCCTCGGGCAGCAACTGGGCCCCGGTGCGTCCCGGGATCACGTACGGAATGATGGGAAGCGCGGGAAACGCCCGGGCAACGGGCTCGACATATTCCCTCCGGATTTCAAGGGAACTGGGGCCGTTGTAATAGGGATCCACCAGCAGCACCGCGTCCACGCCGGCATCGGCCGCATGACGGGTCGCAGACAGGGTTTCGGCTGTGTTGTTGCTCCCGGCTCCGGCGATGCATTTGCATTTGCCCCGGGTTTTTGCGGCGGTTTCCCCGATGATCCGGTTGTGTTCCTCCCAGGTCAAGGTTGGACTTTCACCCGTGGTGCCCACCGCCAGGATTCCCGTTATATTGTTTTGGATCTGGAAGTCAATGAGCCTTTCCAGCCCGTCATAATCGATCCCGGTGTCACTAAAAGGCGTGACAATAGCTGTAAAAACGCCTGGTTGCATAAACCCTCCTCCGTAATATATCCATTGATGCGCCGCCATGTGTCGGATGCGCATTCCCGTTTTCGGTTTCTTGTATCTTGTTCTTGTCTAAGTTAGGCGATATATAAGAAAATTGTCAAATAAAAAAACGCACGGAAGCCTGCGCGCGCGACGGCCGATATCGGCCGTTCCTGATTTTTCTCTTTACACGCAAAGTTTTATGATGTAATTTAAACTAAGTTTAGTCGGACCATAAAAAGTGGCCATTGCCGGTCGGGAGGCGCTAATGGATCAGGTCGTTAATATTCATGAAGCAAAAACCAGGTTGTCGTCATTGATTGCAAAAGTCTGTAAGGGTGAAAGCGTTATCATTGCAAAGGCAGGTAAACCGCTGGTTAAAATGATTCCCCTATTTGCCGACGAGAGGCCGAGGACTCCGGGGCGGTTGAAAGGACGCATCCGGATGGCCCCGGATTTTTGCGAAACTCCGCAGGATATAATCGACGCGTTTGAGGGAAGCTGATGAAGCGATTCCTTTTGGATACGCATATTTTTCTCTGGTGGCTGACGGATGACGCCGCCCTTGGCAATAAAGTAATAACAAAGATTCGCGACCCCCGAAATCATATCTTTATCAGTGCCGCAACCGCTTGGGAGATTTCCATCAAGCAGGCGTTCGGCAAGCTGGAAGCGCCGGAAGATTTGAATGCCGTCGTTGCGGAAGAGCGTTTCTATCCGCTACCCATATCCCTCCAGCATGGTCAGGCGGCAGGCCGGCTTCCCCTGCATCACCGGGATCCGTTCGACAGGATGCTGATCGCCCAAGCCCGGGCAGAAGACCTGATCCTTGTTACCAATGACGCCAATATTTTTCGATACGACGTCCAAACCCTGTCCCCCTGATGTTTCTTCTCTCTTTTTCCCTTCCATGGGACTTCCCCGCACTTCTTAATACGATGCGGATTTCGGACTCCGTTTTTCCTTGACTTTTGACATGAACCCTCTTTATTTTGGGCGACGCATGACACAATCGGATACATGACGATAACAGGGACGGATATTAAGGATATATTGGGAACAGATTTGAAGTCTGCCCCCAATCATGAAAACGCTAAAAGGATCTGAAATGACCGAAAAAAAGACGGTTGATGAATATATCGCCCAGCAGCGGGACGGGCTGGCGGGCAATCCGGATTGTGGAATGACCCATTACAATCTGGCCACGGCCCTGTTGAGCCTGCGGCGGTTCGACGAAGCGGAAAGTGAATTTCTCGAAGCGGTCCGATGCAGTCCCGGTCTGGCGGAAGCCTATGTGCAACTGGGCGGCATCTGCCTGCAGCGAGGGGACTTAGACGGCTGCCTGGCATACAATCAGAAAAGCGTTACGGCAAGGCCCAGGTTTGCCGAGGCTTACGGCAATATCGGGTTTATTCAGCTTCAGCGAGGCGAGGTGGACAAGGCCATCGAAGCGCTGGAAAAG
This sequence comes from uncultured Desulfobacteraceae bacterium, assembly GCA_964481615.1. GTDB lineage: Bacteria > Desulfobacterota > Desulfobacteria > Desulfobacterales > Desulfosalsimonadaceae > SURF-33. The sequence continues at coordinate 26,452 of CAYZXZ010000010.1, forward strand.
GCCGTCCGGTTCAACGAGCTTTTTGTGCAGGCGTACACCACGCTGGCAAACGCTTACTTGTTCAAGGGGTGGGTGGATAAAAGCATCCAGGCCAATTTAAAGGCCCTCGGGATCGATCCCTCTTTTGCCGTGGCCCATAACAATCTGGCCATTGCCTACCTGGAAAACAAAGATTATGCCCAGGCCCGAAAGCACTGCGAGAAGGCCCGCGCCCTCGGTTACGAGGTCGCTCCGGAGATTATCGCCGAACTTGAAAAGCATACCGATTAGATCTGTATTTGTTTGATTTATTAACCTTTTGATTAACCTTTAATTGTTAAGGGAGAAAACAACATGACGGATTCTTGCATTACACTTTTTTTAGATGACAAAAAGATGGAACAGATTGCAGCAGCCGGGCTTGCCGACAAGGTCGTGACCATTGACGGCAAAAAAGCGGTTCAGGTGAAGATGGGTGATAAAGACAAGAAAAAACTGTTGAAAGGTTATCCGGATTTGGCCTTTGATGCTGCCGATGCGTGTGTCCTGCCTGAAGACGGCAATGAAAAGCTGATGCAGACCATCACGGCCCTGAAAAGCCTCGACATCATCAAGGAGGCCATCAAGAAACTCTACAATCCGCTTGCCGGCCGGGATGTGTTCGGCAGGGGCACCGGCGGGAGGTAGCGGAAACCTTTTTTGTTGACAAAGATCATGTTTGATCATATAAAAATTTTTTTATGTTTTTATTACTCGCATAATACGAAAAAAGGTTTTCCGGTACCCGACGGTTTAACGGGTTTATAATGGATCAGTGTCACGGATAAGAGTGGCTATTTTCAACTGGTGGTTAATTTTAATTAGAGGGAGGTAAACGATGGCAAAACATGAAACCCCCTTGCTGGATCAGCTTGTGAGCGGACCGTGGCCGAGCTTCGTGGACGACCTGAAGCAGTATGCCGCAGCAAGGGAAAAAAACGAGAAGAAAATCGAGTTTCAGATACCGTTGGACGTCGTTGATGACCTGTTGGGGCTTCTCGAACTGTCGTATAAAGATGGAACAGCCCACTGGAAGCACGGCGGCATCGTCGGCGTGTTCGGTTACGGCGGCGGCGTTATCGGCCGTTATTGCGACCAGCCGGAAAAATTTCCGGGCGTTGCCCATTTTCACACCATGCGCGTGGCCCAGCCCGCGGGTAAATTTTACAAGGCATCTTATCTGAGAGATCTCTGCGACCTCTGGGAATTCCGGGGCTCCGGTCTGACCAACATGCACGGCTCCACCGGCGACATCATTTTTCTGGGCACGACCACGCCGCAGATTGAAGAGATTTTTTACGAACTGACCCACAAGCACGATCAGGACCTGGGCGGCTCCGGCTCCAACCTGCGGACACCCGCAGACTGCATCGGCGCGGCCCGTTGCGAATTTGCCTGCTACGACACCCAGGATCTCTGCCACACCCTGACCAACGACTACCAGGACGAGCTGCACCGCCCGGCCTTCCCGTATAAATTCAAGCTCAAGTTCGACGGGTGCCCCAACTGCTGCGTGGCATCCATCGCCCGGGCCGACATCTCCTTTATCGGTACCTGGAAAGACGATATCCGCATCGATCAGGACGCGGTGGCCGGTTACGTCAACGGCGAATTCAAACCCAACGGCGGCGCCCATGCCGGCCGCGACTGGGGAAAATTTGACATCGTAAAGGAAGTCGTTGATCTGTGCCCGACCGAATGCATGAAATATGAAAACGGCAAACTCGAAATCGACAACCGGGAATGCACCCGCTGCATGCACTGCATCAATGTAATGCCGCGCGCCCTGCGGCCCGGCACGGAAACCGGCCTCTCCATTCTGGTCGGCGCCAAGGCCCCGATCCTCGACGGCGCGCAGATGGGCTCCCTGCTGGTCCCGTTTGTGGAAGTCAACAAGGAAGACGGCTACCAGGCCATCAAGGACGTCATCGAGGCGATCTGGGACTGGTGGATGGAAGAAGGCAAGAACCGCGAGCGTGTCGGCGAACTGATGAAACGCCAGGGCTTCCAGAAGCTTCTTGAAGTCACCGGAATCGACCCGATGCCGCAGCATGTCAAGGAACCGCGTCACAATCCCTACATCTTCTGGAAGGAAGAGGAAGTGGAAGGCGGCTGGGAACGCGATGTCGAAGAATACAGAAAACATCACCTGCGATAGATAGGGGGTAAGAAGATGGCATTTATATCATCTGGTTATAATCCGAACGAACCGATGAAGGACCGTATCACCGACATCGGGCCAAGAAATTTTGAGGAGTTTTATCCGCCGGTCATCAAGGCCAACAAAGGCAAATGGCTTTATCATGAGATCCTCAAGCCGGGCGTGCTGGTGCATGTTTCCGAAACCGGCGACAAGGTTTTCACGGTTCGCGCCGGCGGCGCCCGGCTGATGTCGGTTGATCACATCCGAGAGATCTGCGAAATCGCCGACAAGCACTGTGACGGATATCTCCGGTTCACCACGCGCAACAACATCGAATTCATGTTGGACAGCCAGGACAAGATCGAGCCGCTGATCCAGGATCTCCACAGCCGCAAGTTTCCGGGGGGCAGCTTCAAGTTCCCGGTGGGCGGCACCGGCGCCGGCATCACCAATATCGTTCACACCCAGGGCTGGATCCACTGCCACACGCCCGCAACCGACGGTTCCGGCCCGGTTAAGGCCGCCATGGATGTTCTGTTCGATGATTTCCAGAACATGCGGCTGCCGGCCCACCTTCGGGTCTCTTTGGCCTGCTGTCTGAACATGTGCGGGGCCGTTCACTGCTCGGATATCGCCATCCTGGGATATCACCGCAAGCCCCCCATGATCGACCATGCCTACCTGGATAAGATGTGCGAAGTCCCCCTGGCCATTGCCTCATGCCCGACCGCGGCCATCAAGCCGAAAAAGGTCGAAATCGACGGCAAGACCGTAAACAGCGTTGAAATCAAAAACGAGCGCTGCATGTTCTGCGGCAATTGCTACACCATGTGCCCCTGCCTGCCTCTGTCCGACAAGGAAGGCGACGGCATCGTGCTCATGGCCGGCGGCAAGGTCTCCAACCGGATCTCTTCGCCCAAGTTCTCAAAGGTCGTTGTGGCTTTTATTCCCAATGAAGCGCCGAGATGGCCGACCATGAGCGCCGCCATCAAGAAAATGGTCGAAGTCTATGCGGCCGACGCGCGGAAATATGAGCGTTTCGGCGAATGGGCCGAGCGGATCGGATGGGAGCGTTTCTTTGAGAAATGCGAACTGGAATTCACCCATCACATGATCGACGACTTCCGCGATCCGGCATACTACACCTGGCGTCAGACCACGAATTTCAAGTTCTGATACCTGTTTTGTTCATCTGGCGGGGGCGTAGTGATGAAAAATACGCTCCCGCTATACACTCAACCAAAGGAACCCATAATGGAACATGAAGAGGCAAAACAGAAGATCGTCGAAGAGCTGACGAGAAAAGCAAAGTCCAAGTCCAAATTCTATTTCAACGATCTTTCCAAGATTATTGATGCCAAGCCCCGTGACGCAAAGAAAATCATCAACAAGCTGGTGGAAGAGGGTATCCTGGAATACTGGTCTTCGGGCTCCACCACAATGTACGGCCTCAAGGGCATGGGCAAACAGGCCGCGGCCGAGCACGAAGATTAAATAAAAACCCTGAATGCATGACACCCCGATTGATATTCCGAGAATTCTGATCGCCGCCTTGCGGGGTGGATCGGGAAAGACCTTGTTATCAATCGGGATTACCGCCGCATTGCGCCGCAACGGCAAAGCGGTCGCTCCTTTCAAGAAGGGTCCGGATTACATCGATGCTGGCTGGCTGGCCCTGGCGGCCGGCCGGCCCTGTTTTAATCTGGACACCTTTATGTCCGGCGATGCGGCTGTGCGCCGTTCTTTCCTCTCCCGCACGCTTTCCAGTGCCGCGGACCTGGCAGTGATTGAAGGCAACCGCGGATTGTATGACGGACTTGATGCCGACGGAACCACCAGCACCGCCTCCCTTGCCAAGCTGCTCTCCGCGCCGGTCATTTTATGCCTCGACTGCACCAAAAGCACCCGGACTATGGCGGCCGTGGTTCTGGGATGCCTTCATTTCGACCCGGATGTCATGATCCGGGGCGTCATCCTCAACCAGGTGGCCGGTTCCCGGCATGAAGGGATTCTCAGGCAGAGCATTGAAACACATTGCGGTGTACCCGTGATCGGAGCCGTTCCCAAACTCCGGCGCCAGCATTTTCCGGAACGCCACATGGGGCTTGTGCCGGCGCCCGAGCATTCATGGGCCACGGATTCCGTCGCCGCTATCGCCGATCTGGTCAAAGACAGCGTCAACCTTGTTGATCTGCTCGATATCGCTGAATCCGCAAGGGGCCGATACTGTCCGGACTTTTTCACGGATCGCGATTCCGGGTCATCGCCGGAAGACTCGGTCCCGGCTCCGGCCGGCGCGACTTGCACGGAGCCAGACACGAACGTCGTTTCATCCTGTTCCCTGAACCCGGACGATGGCGCCGCTCTCCAGCTTTCCTTCTCGCGGCCGCGCATCGGCGTGATCCGGGATGCGGCCTTTCAGTTTTACTATCCGGAAAATCTCGAAGCCCTTGAGCAGGCTGGCGCGGATCTTGTGTTTTTCAGCTCTCTTACGGAAACGTCTTTGCCGGATATCCACGCGCTTTATATCGGTGGGGGATTTCCCGAAACCCATGCCGCGCAATTATCCGAAAACACGACGTTGCGGAACGATATCCGTTCGGCGGCCGCGGATGGTCTGCCCGTTTATGCCGAATGCGGGGGATTGATGTATCTGGGGGAATCACTGGTTTTAGACAGGGCATACCCCATGACCGGGGTTTTGCCGATGGTCTTCGGATTTTCCAAAAAGCCCCGGGGGCACGGATATACCATTGCGCGGGTGGAACGGGAAACGCCGTATTATCCGAGCGGTACGGTGCTCAAAGGCCACGAGTTTCATTATTCCAGGGTGCTGGAATGGAGAGGCGATGAAGAGGCCATGACCTTTTCCATGGAAAGGGGTTGCGGCATATGCAATCGCCGGGACGGCGTCCGCATCAAAAACGTGCTGGCCACATACACCCATATTCATGCCCTGGGAACGCCGGCCTGGGCCCCGGCCCTGGCCCGCCTGGCGGGAAACAGGGCCGCGGAGCATAGCGTTCATGGGGTCAAACCTTGATTTGTGATTAATTCGAAAGTCCGCAAGTTTAAAGGTTTGCCCATTCTGTGGTTTGTGGATAAAAAAAGCCGGGTGCAGGATCAATCATCGATCCTGCACCCGGCTTTCGGTTTTGCTGTTTTGTTTTTAAAGGGTGTTTCCGTCTTCAGGCGTATCCATTATTTTTCGGGTTTGGGATGGCAATCGGCGCATTTGACCGGACCGCCCTGGGCCTTGTGGCATACGATGCAGCTGTCGTGAATGGCTTCCACGTAATATTCCAGTCGCATTTTCTGCCAGTCGTCATCCGAAATATCCTGGGGTTTCTTGGGCCTGTCCGCCTTGCTGTGGCATTCAAAGCAGCTCGCAACCGGATCACCGGCCTTCAGGCCGGCCAGGGGCTTGCCGGCCTTGTCATGGTGGCACTCGCCGCATCCCACGCCGTGCCCGTCGGGTTTTGCGGCAAAATGTTTATCATGGGTGAACATGACGATCCCCATTTTATGTTTGGCCACCGCTTTTTCATTTTTCATTTCAATGACGCCTTCACTTTTCTGGTCGGCATTGATGGATGCGGCAAACATCACGATAGCCAGACCGGCGACAACCAGCAGAATCAAACTCTTTTTCATCGAACCCTCCTTGCCATTTGATTAATTGTTATCAATGCAATATATTAAAAAAATTCTTCCCGCCATTATTAAAGAAATTTCAAATTACCACTGCAGAGGTCGGATGTCAATAAAAAGCAACCCCAATGTCAAGCAAAACAATTCATTTGACATATCCGGTCCTTTTCGTTATTCTGCCGCATCATGCCGTATGTAGCCGATAACCCGAACATGAAACGCCCGCTATTCATTGTGGCAGCTGCGAGACCACCGGCGCCGCATAAACGCGGTTTAGACACCGGGACGATGTATTATTTCAGGGTGTATCATTTAATAATAAGGTAAGGGCTATTGACCCGTCAATCGCATTCATCGCAAATCAAGGTTTGACCCCTAAAGTTTAAAGGCAGAAAAAATGTTCGGAAAGCATTTTTACCCGAGATATTTCCGCACGTGCTTCTCCTCCATGCGGTGGTTCTCTCATATTCCAGCCCTTGCGGCCCCCCGCCTGCTCCTGCCGGCGTTCCTGCTGGCGATTTTTCTCTTGATTATTTGCCATAGCCTGCCGGTCGCGGCCGCTGAGGAGACCAACGGATCTGAAGAGACAAGCGGCGAAAACGGCGCGAGCAACGACGAGACAAACGCCGCGGACAGGTTCGTATCGGGCGGATATACGTTTCAAAGAAACAAGACCGTGGATCATCCGAACGTTTTTGTCAGCCGCAACCCGGGAGCCGACGCGATTGTGTTTAAAGAAAACGCCGTGCTTGACGCGGATCTTGCCTTCACATTTTCCAACTATAATCAATGGGAAGCATGGCACAGGGAGACCGGCGCCAACCCGAACAGGATAGAGGCGTACGGCCTCAATCCCCTGTCCGTTCTCACCATCGGCAACGCATACGACACCCTCACCCTGGAGAGGGGTGCGCGCATCATCAACCGGGCCGATGAAAGCGACGGGATCTTCGCTTTGGGGCCGGTGGATATCACGATAAAGGAAGACGCCCTTGTCCACGGCGACTGGTCCGGCATCTCCCTTGGCAATTTCATTGAGCCCGAAGAAAATGATTATTATGAGGCCGCCATCGTCAACCGGGGCCGGATCGGAACCTTTACGGATGAAACCGGCCCCAGGGATGAAGACGGCAACCCGCCTGTAATGAAAAGCAGGTCCGGCATCCTGATGTATGAAGGGGTCGGCGGGAGCGTTGTTAATGAAAGCACCGGCGTTATCGAGGGGAAAGCCTTCGGCATACGCATCAATTATTCTGAAGAGCAGGGCGATTTCATTCCTCGCGGCGACCCCGATCTGGTCGATTATTTCGAAGGCAGCGCCTTCAGTCTTGAAAACCACGGACAAATAAAGGGCGGGACGTTTGAAGGGATTTTTGAAGGCGGCGGTCTGGAAAATGTCCATATCGTCAATCACGAATCCGGTCTGATTGAGGGCGGCAGATCGGGGATCATGCTCCTGCGGGGCAGCGACATCGACAACCGGGGAACCATCCGGGGCGGGGAAACCGGTATTTTCATCTCCACCGGCACTTTAAATATCACTCATTCGGGCGTGCTCGAGGTAACCGGCGAGGCCGGCGGCGACGCCATCCTGTTCGGCGCATTCACGGAGGGCGGGACCGTGGCGCTTTATTCCGGCGTGGACGGGGATATCCGGCACATCGGAGATTCGGAGGGAGCGGTCCTGTCCATATGGGACACCATTGATGGATCCGATGCATCCGTGGGAAATATTGTTTTCGGCGACGGCGACATCACCCAGTACGGCGGCACGTGGACCTACAAGGACATCGCCGCCAGCACGCTCCGGCTTGAAAACGGGGAGATGCGTCTTGGCGAGAAAGTGTCCATTGATAAGAATTTACGCATTTTCCGGGACGCGACGCTGACCGTCACCGGCGGCACGATTGCCGCTAAAAATTTCATCAACCGCGGGTTCCTGAATTTCCACGACGGCGAAATCAGGATCACCGGCGGCGTGTTCGACTACGGAGATACCCGGGTCGCCCGTGTTTTTACGCTTGCCGGCGCCGAAGAAGATCAAAGCCCGCACCTGCGCCTTGTCGACGGCGCCTCCATCTCCGGTATCGACTATCTTTCCATCGGCGGGGATTATGCGGGACGCCTGACACTCCAGGACTCCCTCGCTACAGTTGCGGACGGCCTGATGGTAAAAGACAAGGGCCGGCTCGCCGGAGCAGGTACGGTGGCGGGAAGCGTTATCGCGGGCGCCGGCAGCACCCTGGCGCCCGGGTATGATGGCGATGAGGATTATCAGGGCGACCCGACGGGAACGCTGTCCATCGACGGGGATCTTATCATTGAAGAGGGAGCCACCCTCGATATCGGCGTCCTGTTCGGCGAAAACAACAATGCCAAAATAGATGTCTCCGGCGATGTCGCCATTGCCGGCGGCACCGTCAAGGTGACTGATTTGTCCGGCCGGACCATTCAAGACGGCGCGGTCTACACCTTTTTGACGTCCGGAATCGCGATGGGCGGTGAATTCGATGCCATCACCGGTTCTCCGATTTTCGCCTTTGATCTGGATTACGGGTTCAACAACGTTTCCTTTTCCGTGACCCGGCTCACCGATTATGACGACTTTACCGCAACCCGCAACCAGGCCGTTATGGCAAACGCCTATCAAACGGCCCGGGAAGACGGGCACCTGCAGAAACTGGTGCCTGAAATGGAGAAACTCCTGTTGCGTGTCCTGGAAGAAAAGGGGCCGCCGACGATTCTGGCCGGCGCACTGGAACAGCTCAGCCCCGAGCCGTTTCAGGCAAGTTTCTGGATGACGGCCGACACGGTGGCGCAGATGAACCGGCATCTCATGCACGGGGCCCGCAAGACCCGCCTGAAACTGGCCTCCGGTATTGTGAAAGGGCCGGCCGCCGCCGTTTCTGTCGGATCCGTTGCATCCGCCGGCCCGGGTTCCGCATCCGCGGGCAGTGCCCCGGGTGCGGCCGCGGCCGATAAAGGGGTAACCCGGGCCCCGGACG
>CAYZXZ010000011.1:0-22585 GCA_964481615.1 uncultured Desulfobacteraceae bacterium
TAAAACGGTGATGACCCATCGTTTCCTTCCGGATATTCTGGCTTTTTTACAGCGCGAAACCGAGTTGACACGCAATACGCTTGTAGAGATATTAAAACAGTCCGGCAGGTTGAAGGAATTTAAGATAAACCCCCAGGCATTTATGACCGGAACAGCTAAACTCATTAACCGCGCTCTTCATGAAATGGTTATTGATGGGATTAAATATGAACAGATTAAAGGTCAATTTTATGAAATGCGCTTGTTTGAAGAGCCGGAAATTGAGGAATATTTAAACCGCCTTTATGAAGTTCAAAGCAAAGACAACAGAACACCATATGATTACATAGCCTTTGAATCTGAAATAGAAAAAGACATTGCGGAAAAGCTGGATAACAATGAAAACGTAAAATTTTTCTGTAAACTTCCCCGATGGTTTGCTATTCCAACACCGCTTGGAACCTACAATCCGGATTGGGCGATTGTTGCAGAAAACGGCGCAAAGCTCTACCTGGTGAGAGAAACCAAAAGCACCCATGACGCGGCCAAACGCAGAGACACGGAAAACAAAAAAATCGAATGCGGCCAGGCGCACTTTAATGCAATAGGGGTCAACTTCAAAGTGGCAACGGATATTTATGAGGTGTTAGGGAAATAAAAAAACACACGCCCAATACTTTGAAGATAAGGCGCATACCGTCTTCGGATGACAGCGGGGATTGGATGCGCCGGGGTCGAGGATCTTGAATTGAATTCATCAAATGCGGCGTACATCAGTTTTTACGAAGTTATCAAATTTTATAATAAGGGTAAGTTGATATGGCAAAAGTGATGATCATCGGTGCCGGCGGCGTGGGAAGAGTGGTAACATTCAAATGCGCCCAGTCTCCCGCCGTGTTCACAGACATCCTCCTGGCCAGCCGGACCCTGGAAAAATGCGACAAAATCGCATCCGAGGCGCCGGGAAAGCCGATTCAAACCGCGAAGGTGGACGCGGATAATGTTGCCGAGCTGGCGGCCCTGATTCAAAAATTCAAGCCCGCCGTGGTCATAAACGTGGCCCTGCCATACCAGGATTTGCACATCATGGACGCCTGCCTGGAAACCGGAGTGGATTACCTGGACACAGCCAACTACGAACCTCCCGACGAGGCCCGGTTCTGCTATCGCTGGCAGTGGGACTATCATGGCCGGTTCCGGGACCGGGGCCTCATGGCCCTTTTGGGCAGCGGGTTTGACCCCGGCGTGACCAATGTATTCTGCGCCTGGGCGCTCAAGCATCATTTCGACGAAATCCGCGAACTCGACATCATCGACTGCAATGCCGGGGATCACGGCCAGCCTTTTGCCACCAACTTCAATCCGGAAATCAACATCCGGGAGGTCACGGCCAGGGGCCGGTATTTCGAAAAGGGACAATGGGTGGAAACCGATCCGTTGTCCGTGTCAAAGACTTTTGATTTTCCCGAGGGGATCGGGCCGAAAAAAATCTATCTGCTCTATCACGAGGAGTTGGAATCCCTTGCCCGGCACATCCCGGGACTGGAGCGGGCCCGGTTCTGGATGACATTTTCCGACAATTACCTCAAACATCTCGATGTGCTGCAGAACGTGGGCATGACCCGCATCGACCCGGTCATGTATGAGGGCCGGGAGATCGTGCCGCTGAAGTTCTTAAAAGCGCTGCTACCGGACCCGGGTTCCTTAGGCCCCCTGACCCTGGGCCGGACCTGCATCGGCTGCCTGATCAAGGGATTAAAAGACGGCAGGGAAAAAACCTATTACATCTATAATATCTGCGATCACGAAGCCTGCTGCCGTGAGGTGGGGTCCCAGGCGATATCCTATACCACGGGCGTTCCCGCCATGATCGGGGCCATGCTCATGGTCACGGGCGTCTGGAAAAAAGCCGGGGTCTACAACATGGAACAGTTCGACCCGGATCCCTTCATGAACGCGCTGAACCAATACGGACTGCCATGGACCGAAGTTTTCCTGAAAAATTAGATCTCAATGAAATCCCGTCCCCCTGTTTTGTGGTGGATGAGGCGGCCCTTGGGCGAAACCTCTCGGTGCTGGCACGGGTGAAGCAGGAAACCGGGTGCCGGATACTGCTGGCGCTGAAAGCCTTTGCCATGCACAGCGTGTTCCCGCTCCTGCGGGAAACCCTCGACGGCACCTGCGCCAGTTCCCTTTTTGAAGCGCGCCTTGGCAGCAAAGCCTTCGGCGGGGAGGTGCACACCTTTTCCGCCGCATTCAGTGACGCGGAATTCCCCGATATCCTGAAATATTCCAGCACGGTGATTTTTAATTCCCTTGCCCAGTGGCAACGATTTTCCCCCGTGATCCGGGCTTTGGAGAAACCCGTTGCCTGCGGGCTTCGGGTCAATCCTGAGCACTCGGAAGCGCCCGCAGCCCACTACGATCCCTGCGCCCCCGGATCACGGCTGGGGATTCTGCGGCCTGATTTCGTGGGCCGATCATTAGACGGCATATCAGGTCTGCACTTTCACACGCTGTGCGAACAGAACGCCGACGCACTGGAGCGGGCCCTTGGGGCATTTGAAGAGCGGTTCGGTGAGTTTTTAAAGGATATGTCCTGGGTGAACTTCGGTGGCGGACACCACATCACTCGAAAAGATTATGATGTGGACCTGCTTTGTTCGCTGATCCGCCGCATCCGCGACACCTATGGCGTAACGGTTTATCTTGAGCCCGGGGAAGCCGTGGCCTTAAACGCGGGGATTCTTGTGGCAACGGTCTTGGACGTGGTGCGCAATGAGATGGATATCGCCATACTGGATGCCTCGGCGGCCACCCACATGCCCGACGTTCTGGAAATGCCGTATCGCCCGGACGTCGCCGGAGCCGGACTCCCCGGGGAAAAACCATACACCTGCCGACTGGCCGGCCCGTCCTGCCTGGCCGGAGACGTGATCGGCGACTATTCCTTTGACACGCCCCTTGCCGTGGGATCAAAAGTGATATTGCTGGACATGGCCCATTACACCATGGTCAAAACCAACATGTTCAACGGCATCAACCTGCCCGCCATCGGCCGCTTTGATCCCCGCACCGGCCGGTTTCAGCTCGTCCGGGAGTTCGGTTACGAAGATTACGTCAGCCGGCTGTCGTAAGAAAAACACCCGATCACTCTTTCCCGAACAGACAAAGGCCGAGTTTGCGCCACTGGTTTGTTTTGACCCAGCCGTATTTTTCCCTGAAGTGCAGGTCGGTCTGGCGAAAATTTTTGTTACGGCGGCGCTCGATGTATTTTGAAAAATCGCCGGGGCCGCTGTTGTACATGGCATACACGGCCCCGGCCAGGCCGTCGACATCCAGAGCGTCGGCCGGATCCAGCTTTTTCATGCGGGGCTGGGCGTACCGGGTCATGTACTCTTCCACGATCTCCACTCCGGCCCTGGCGTTGTATGCGATGTCCCATTTGAGATGACGGGGGTCGTAAAGCCCGCGCCACACCCGCTCGTTGATCTGCATCATGCCTACCGACGTGTTATTGTAGGATCGAATGTAGGTCACCGCTCCCTGCTTCTCGATAAACTGGCGGAAACAGCTTTCCTGCCAGGCGGTGGCGTAAATGATGTGCCGGAAAACCTCATGGTGGGCCTCGGGAATGCGGTTGTCTGACAGCCGTTGCAGGGTCGCTTCCCCGAGAATTTTGCGGATATCCGCCAGATAGGCCGCCAGGTTGGCTTCCGACACCAGCCATTGCCGCACCACGTCAAGCTCGCCGGGAGCAATCGGATCCGCGGCCCAGCATCTGCGGGGAGATCCGGCAGCCAGAAGAACAGAAAGAAGGGATCGCTTCCAGTTGACGGTCAGATCACCACTGTCATCATCAATGGCGTCTCCATTGGCATCGACATCCTCGATGTCGCCAGGGGGCGATTCCCCGTCCAGATCCATATTCCCGTCCGGACTGTCTATCAGCAGCTCCTCCACCTCAAAAACCGGCCCGGACGCCTCCAGGGGCGGCCCCATTCCCAGCAGTTTCCGCAGGTCGGGATCGACCTCCGGCGCATAGGTCAACAGAATCTCCTTGTCTTGCGCCAGCATCCGGATAAGCTGGATCAGGCCGTTTCTGCTGATTTCAATATTAAAGGCCGGGCCGACCCTGTCAAGGATCGCCAATGCGTCGGATGCGGTGAAAAACGCCAGACATCGGGCCGGATTCTCCGACGGGACGGCGCCTAAATGTCTTCGCAGTATCGGGGCCAGGGTTTCCCAGGTTGCCGTAAACTGTTTCCGGACGAAATCATCCGATGCCGTATCCATTACAAGGGCGTCGATGAGCTGATACCGGGTGTCGAGCAGAACTCCCAGAAGGATTTCCCGTTCATCCGGCGTAAGATCATGCGGCGCCAGAGACATCATGGTCCGCACCAGAAAGGCGTCCCAGGCTTCCCATATGTCGATGAAATCCGCCAGTTCCTGTTCGGTCAGGGGGGGCGCCGGCGCCGGGGCATCGTCTGAAACCGGAGGGATTTCCATCTCGACCCAAAAATCGATTTTCAGTCCTTCCGCGCTGGTGAAGATCTCTCCGGGTTGCAGCGTCCCCAGCATTTTTTCCACCGCCGCGACATCTTCTTCGGCGACCATATCGAGGAGAAGGGGCCGAAGCTGCCGAACCGGCGGCGCCAGGTCAATGGTGATCCGGCCCATGTAATCGAGGACCATTCCTTCAAAAATGGCCCAGAGATTGCCCATCACCAGCGGTGTCTGCTCTTTCTTGTCGACCAGTTCCGACGAGACGCTCTGAAAAGACAACTGCCATGTCAGCCGGTTCAGCCGGGGCTTGAAATAGACCACCAGGCCCCCTTCCCAGTCAAAGGGAAATATGCACCGTTCTCCGGAGCTCATGCCTCCATGCATGCGCAGATCGGTTTTGAGTTTCAGCAGGCCGGACGCCTCCTGGAAAACCGGATTGGAAAGAGTCAGGCGGCGGCACGCATCGGTCGGGTCAGACAATGTTGCACTGCTGTCCGGACCGGTGAAAGCCTTGGAGATGACCAGCGCGCCCAACAGGGGATAATCCACCCGGATCGGAAACGCGATGGTTTTCGTCCATGCGGCCCCGGGCATCGCCAGGAAAAGCCCAAAAATGAACAGAAACAGCGTATGGATTTTGTTCCGCTGGATCATGAAAAACACCTCAGAGACTGGGAACAGTGATGTTTTTAAGCAACCGGTTAAAGGATTATTGCTAATTTTAAAACCTTTGGTAAGCTGGGCAAGAAGGGTCGACAGTGAAACCGGCCCCACCGGCGCCGAAACAGATCGGCATTTCCAAATTCAGAATTATAAACCATCTGTTTTATGAAACGATATGACAAAAACATCAGGGGATGTCAATTGATAAAGCGCCATGCCCCCGGCCTCCAGATGATGCCTTTCCCCGCCGGAGTACGGATCTGATGGGCGAAAACAACGCGAAAAAAATGATCCGCTCGGCCGCATCCCGCATGTTTCGCCTGGGCGGACTGGCCGGACGGGTGGGCATGTCCATGGCCGGCAACGCCGTAGCCGGCCTTTTCCGTGACATGGAACACTCGCATGAAGCCCGGGCCGACCTGATGCTGAAAAACGCACTGCGAGTCAAGGATCTGCTGGGACAGCTCAAGGGCGTGCCCATGAAAATCGGGCAGATGGTGAGTCTTCACGAACGCCTGTTTCCGGCGGAAGTAGCCCGAGTTCTGCAGACCCTCCAGCAGAACGCCCCATCCGTCCCCTTTGCTGACCTCGTGGGCCTGATCCGCGATGAACTGGGGCCCGGCTTCCGCCGGATCCGCCATATCGACGAAGACCCGCTGGCAGCGGCCTCCATCGGCCAGGTGCATCGGGCCGTGCTCAAAGACGGGAGCGAAATCGCCCTGAAAGTGCAATATCCCGGCATCGATGAAGTGATCCGGGCGGACCTGAAAAATCTCAAAGGGCTGTTAAAACTGGTTTTTTCCATGTTTTCCCGGATGGATATGGAGCCGGTCTGGCAGGAACTCCAGGCGCGCCTTCTTGAGGAACTTGATTACACCACGGAAGCGGGCCACATGAAGCGCATGGCAAAACTGTACGCCGATGACGAGCTGGTCCGGATACCCGAAGTCATCGACGCCCTGAGCAGCCGGCATGTGCTGGGCATGGAGCTGGTCACCGGGATCCCGCCGGATGCGGCCGCCGGCGACGCGTATCCCCAGGAATTGAAAAATGCCTGGGCCGAGTCGATTTTCCGGCTGATTTTAAAAGGCCTTTTTACATCCAGGTTTCTGCATGCCGATCCCAATATGGCCAATTTCGCATTTTGCGAAAACGGCGGGATCATCGTCTATGATTTCGGATGCATGAAGGAGATCCCCGAGGCGCTTGCCAAGGGATACGCCCGGCTGTTTCACGCGGTCACAGATCACGATTACCCCGCGATCCCGCGGATTCTGAAAGAGATGGGGGTCCACCGGGCCGACGGCACCCCTCTGCCGTGGAAAATGATCGCTGATTTCGCGGACCTGTTCCAGGAAATCATAGAACCCGGCGAGAGCTATACATTCGATGGCGACGGCGACATGTATGAGCGGATCTTCGCCCTGGGCCAGCAGTATCTGCCCGAATCCATGAACATGGTATTCCCCAAAGACATTGTTTTTATCGACCGGACCCTCAGCGGTCATTTCGGCAATCTCTGCCGGTTGCATGCCACAACGGACTGGCGTTCCATCCTGATGGCGCATATTCCAGCCGCAAAAACAGTACAAATATGACGGCCGCAACCCGATAAATGACAGGCGGATTGACGCCCCGTGCCATGCACCTTATTAAAAGAAAGAAAGCAGCCATGTCTCCTTTTATGAAAAAACTCCTGACATCTAAAAAAACCATTCGGATCATGTACCGCCTGATCCGGCTCTATTCTCTCACCTTCCGGCTGACCGTCGAAAATGAACGCCCCTGGCTTGACCATATCCAGGCTGGGGGCCGGGTCCTGCTCTGTGGCTGGCATCAGCAGTTCTTTTCATTCATCCGCTATTTCAGAAACTACCGGAAACTTGGCCCCAGTTTGATGATCAGCCAGAGCAGCGACGGGGAACTCATCGCGGGGATCGCCAATCTGAGCGGCTGGCATACGGTCCGGGGATCTTCATCCAGAAACGGGGGGCCGGCCTTGCAGCAGATGATCAAACGATTGAAAAAAACCGGGATGGCCGCCCATATTCTGGACGGCCCCCGGGGCCCGGCCGGAATTGTCAAGCACGGCGCCATTTATCTGGCAGTCGGGACCGAAGCGGCCATCGTCCCGGTAACCGCCATTGCCGACAATGCCTGGTACTTCAAATCCTGGGATCGGTTCATGCTGCCGAAGCCGTTTTCAAAAGTCATCATCCGGTATGGGGAATTGATCCCCTTCCAGCAAAAAGATAGCGACGATGATATGGAAGGCCTGCGGAAACACCTGCAGGACATTATGCTTCCGGCCTTGGTGTTGAGATGACCATGGTGCGTGTATTTCCATGTTTTGCCGTATTTCCATTGACGCGACAGCGGGAATATCAGATATTGTAAAAACACAAACAATGAAGGAGTTATAAAAAATCCGACAATGAATTTCGCCCAATCCCATTTCAAAATCACCAAAAACATGGACTGCCCGTTTTATGTTGTTGGTGACACGTTTACGGTGATGGGCCGGTCCATTTCCCTGCTGGGCAAGCCCACCTGCCTGACGCTCATGGGCGATGTCACGGAAGTCCTGGTCTCCTGCCAGGGGGCGTCGTCACCCAAAACCGGCCCCAGGCGAAAGCATACGTTCACCTGCGGCGGATATGCATCCGGTTGCTGCGGCCAGATCCAGATGGAATACGGCCGGGAAACCGGGGCTGTCGCCGATGAAACCTGCATGAGCGCCGAAACCTCTACTTCCTCGACCCTGGCCCGGGAACTGTTCAACTTTTCCATTTTCAAGACCCTGCAAAAGTCGGAACTTAATGAAATCGCATCATATTTTAAAATCACGGATTTCCGCGAAAATGACATCATATTGCGAAAAGGGGAGCGCGGCGATAAATTTTTTGTAATTCTGTCGGGAAAAGTCGATATCATTGGAGATTACGGCCTGGTGATCACGAGTCTTGGCCGGGGCGAGGTCTTCGGCGAAATGAGTCTTCTGACCGGCAACCCGGTAAGCGCGAAAGTCCGGGCCGCCGAAGAGACCAAAACCATCTCCATGCACGGCAACTATTTCCGAATGGTCCTTTCCCGTTTTTCCCCGCTGCAACAATATTTCAACCGTCTGCTGGTCAAACGGCTGTCCCAGTCAAACATTGCCCGTTCCAAGGAGGCTGCGGCCGGCATGACCGGCAGTATTTCGGAAATTTCAGCGCCGGAACTGCTCCAGGCCTTAAACATGTCCCAGAAAACGGGGATACTGACCCTGACGCTGCCCAGGGGCACTGCCCGGATTCTGCTGCAAGACGGTCAGTTGATCCAGGCCAGATACGGCGACTGGACCGGCCAGGAAGCTGTTTTCAATATTCTGCGGGAAAAGCACGGCGACTTCAAATTCAAACCCGGCCTGCAACCCAAGGACATGGATATGCCGAAAATAGGTGAGTTCATGTTTCTGCTCATGGAAGGGATGCGCAGGATGGACGATGCGGATACGCCGGATGCGGAACCGGAAGAGGGTGAGGGCGAGGGCGAGGATCTTCTCCGGTTTGATGATTGACTTTTTCGCGAAAAACCCTGCTTATTCCAATTTGCATTCAAGATGACATCAAGGCGGCAAGGAGGAGGCGACGCAGGCTTACTGCCAGTAAGTCGAGGAGCCGACGACGCGGCCAACACAGATGCCGCTTGAATGCAAATTGGAATTAGGCGAGCGGGATCGTCATGCGGACCCGGGTCCCGGCGCCGGGCGATGACAAGATATCGAGCGAACCGCCCAGGTGATTGATTTTCTCCCGTATGTCGAATAACCCGTAACCTTTTTGCAAATCAGGCTGTCCGGCGGGATACCGGGTGTCAAAACCGTCGCCGTCGTCCTTTACTTCGGCGGTCAGCCTGCTACGGGCGTTCGTGATCCGGATCTCGATATTTCGGGCTGCAGCGTGTTTGACGGCGTTGTGAATCAGTTCCTTTATATTGCGGTAATAAATGATTTTAATCCCTTCGTCAATCCGATCCATTTCCCCCTGAAAAGCCGTCTGCACATTGAACCGATGTTTGGCCCGGGTGGCTGCCGCCAGAGATTCCACGGCTTCCGCAAAGCCCAGGTCATAGAGTACCGGCGGGCTTAAATCAAAGGTCAGGGCCTTGGTTTCCCGGATCACGGAAACAATCTGATCCTTGATCCCGGCCAGTGCCCGGATCTGCTCGGGATCATTAAGGGTTTTTTCAAATGCGGCCAGTTGCAGCTGTGCCCCGAACAACTCCTGGCTGACGCGGTCGTGGAGTTGAGAGGCCATTTCACGGCGCTGGGCTTCTTCCGTCATGGACAGCTTGATGGACAGCCCCTTGAGTTTAACCTGGTATTCCAGCAATTCGATTTCGATCTGCTTTAAATGGCTGATATCCGTCATAATCACGTTGGCGGAGTCTGGCTTCCCGCCCCGATGGTTGACATGGGCATTGATCAGGACCCACTTGATCTGACCGCTCTTGTCGACTATTTGGTATTCGACTACCGATGAAATCGGGTTTCCGGCAAGGAGCAGGGCCAGCCGCTCCTTTAAAAGAACCTGGCTTTCCGGCGTCATGAAATCCAGAGGCGAATGACCCACCACCGCATCCCGCTCTAGTCCCAGGATGGCCAAAGCCGCATCATTGGTCCGGACAATTGTTCCGCTCTGATAATCATAGGTGAAGATGCCGGCATGAGAATGCTCCACCAGTTGCCGGAAACGCTTCTCGCTTTCCGCCAGGATTTTTTCCGCGGCCATGCGCTCCTGGATCAGGGAGTCGATTTCCATCTTGATCATGCTGATGGCATTGATGACTTTTCCCGCGTGCGGATCGGCGGAGATTGCCGGATCAATGACCGGGATGCCGCCTTTTTCCCAATCGATGGCCGCGATATATTCCAGAATGGCATCCGTGTATCCTTTCAGAATTTCCGCTTTTAGCACCCCATCATGCTTGCCGGCGACCCGTCCGGCCCGCTTTCCCGTGCGCCCGCCCTTGTTTTCTGCTATCGCTTTTGCCTGGGTGGGCCGGTTTTCCGGCTCTGCTTCGGAAGGGGGGGAAACCGGGACGCGCCTAGTCGGGGCAGGATGTTCCTCGAGAATTTTTAAGGAGATGGGAACAGTCTGGGCATAGGTATCGACCGCATAAATCCGCTCGCCGCTGAAATAAAACCGTCGGGCGAGGTTGAAACTGATCTTGAGCAGTTTTTTCATGTTATACAAAACGCCGCCGATGAAGAACTCCCGCCGTCTGAAAAACTCGAAATACTGTTTCCGGGCGCCCATATCCGCGCCCAGCACATGGGAATAATCCTCAATGACGACCAGGCCGCTGCTTGTATCAAAAGTTTTTGCAATAAAATCTTCAACAAATGCAAGGGTTTCGGTCATCTGGGTAGCCGTCACGAAACCCGAAGCTTTAAGCAGGTAAATGCGGTCTCCCAGCCGGGCCATTTCCACGCAATACGGGAGCTCCGGGTTGCTGCCCGTCATTGATGCGGCATGCATAACCGGCAGACCGGAGACCGGGCATTGCTCTGCATTCATGAACCAGGCGGGTTTGCCTTTGGCGGCGTGCGTCTTGCCCATGCGGCGGGATTTTCCTTTGCGATTCCAAATCGTCTTTTCAAAACCGTATCAACGAGTCTCTGCCGCCGCTTTAGCGACGTAATCCTTCATCTGGCAGAGGATCAGAGATCGGCCAGGGTTTTCATCCATTCATGAATCCGGGCAAAGGTTTCCTCCCGGTTGAGTTCATTGAAATTTTCATGATAGTTGTCCGGATGGCGCACACAAGTCAGCAGCCCCGGGGCGATGGTTTTGAGCAGACGTTCGGCTGCATCGGCGTCGGCCACCTGATCCGCGCCCGCCACCACGGCAAACAGGGGATGAGACCATTGAGAAATATTCTCCCTGACCCATGCCTGGGCCTTGAGCAGCTCGGCACCGAACCTCATGGACGCTTTTTTGGCGCGGATACCGTCTTCTTCGTCTTGTCGGTGACGGCTGGTGATGCCGACGTCATGGGTCAAAAGATCGGTGATATCCGGCGCGGGAACAGCCGCTTTCGGCAGAATCACCCCGAGCATCTTGACGATGGGGATCATGATGGGCGCCACCTTGATGGCGTTTTCATAATAAGGGGAAGACATGATATATCCCTTGATCCTCGCATCATCCGCCGCATACGCGATCCCGAAATAGGTGACAATCAGCCCGCCCATGGAATGGCCCATCACAAATATCGGGATATCGGTATAGGCGGCCTTGGTCCACTCCAGAAATTTTTCCGTGTCTTCCGGAAACCTGCTGAAGCGGTCGATATAGACTTTTTCCTGCTTGTGGCCCCGCATGTCATAGGAAACCGTGGCGATCCCCTTTTCCTTGAAATAAAGCGCCGGGGTCACATAATCGCCCGCATGGGATAGACCGCCGTGAATGGCCATGATCACGGCCCTGGGTTTTTCCGGTTCCCAGATATGAATATCAAAGGATTGACCGTCCGCAACGGTAAGCCTGTCCATCCGTGTTTCCGAAAATCTCATGTTGGTTCTCCCTTGTTCGTTATTTTATTCCGATGATACGAAAAACAGTGTTTAAGGTTTTTTTAAAAAAATATAAAATTATAGTACAAAATTACATGGACGTTGCAAATCGGGAATTCCCTGATTTTTCATTTCGAAAACCCTTATGCCGCTCATGCCACCCGGAAGAACGCCTCGTCGAATTCGAGTTTGTCCTTGTATCTGCCCATGAAAAGGGCCGGGAGCTGATCCATGTTGTCGAATATGGACTTGTCGATGGGAATGCCGGCCTTGTGAAAGGCCTTGACCACATCGTCTGCCTTGGGCGGGCACCCCTTGACCGGGATCATCTCGCTGATGTCGGGATTGTCCTTGTTGGCCTTGTACATGCATTTTCCCAGCAAGATGGTTTTTTTCATGCCCGGCGAAGGTTTCATGGACTTTCCGGTGAGAACTTCCACGCCTTCAAAGGGCTTGCCCTGCCACGCGTAGCGGATCGCGGTGAGGATCAAGCCGTTGATGGCCGAGCAGTAGGTGCACATGGAAAGGTCGTATTTCCGATAGGATACACCCTCAATCCCCTGCTTGGCCAGCGGCGCCGGCATCCATGAGCCGTCTTTGGCCCGGGCGTACTCGAAATCATACGCGTGGGGACGGGCCACTTCCGCGATGGGCGTTCCCTTGACCGTGATGTCGGAGAAATCTGTCGGCCGGCCATGATTGGCCGCCGCATGGACCAGATGAGGCACGCTCTTGGGGTCATGGCCGAGGATGGCCGCGCCCACCATGTCGGCCGAAAGAACGTCGGACGACGCCGCCAGGAGATTGGAACGGTGCATGCGTCCGTCAAAGGCCGGTCCCCGTTCATTGGTGTAGATGCCGTCAATGAGGGTGAAGATCGGCGGCAGTTTGTCGGCCAGCCGCGCGATCATGAAATTTAAGTCCCGTTTCGGGTCCGCGCTGTGGCATTTCTTCCGGGAAGGGATATCAATGACGCCTTTGAGATTCTTGATGCCCAGGCTGACCACGGTCTGGTTGTGCGCCTTCATCACGGGAATATCGACCACAAAATCGGAGTGCAGAATATCCGTGTTGAACGCCAGCCGGATATCATCGCCCAGATCGACTTTTTCAAAGGGTCGCTCCATGACGTTGACGGCCCGGACCCCGTATCGTTTTTTAAGGGTATCATATCCCAGGGCGGCAAAGGCATGGGCCGGGGTTTCAATGTCTTTTGGATCACCGGTGACGATCCCTTCGCCGATGGTGATGTCATCGATGCCGCGCTCTTTGAGCAGCACCACCATGTCCTCTATGGTCCGGGATGTGGTGATCACCCCCCACTTGGGGAAGGCCACGGCCCGGGTCCAGAACACGATGTTGGGTTTGATGAAGACTTTGGCTCCGGCCGGCAGGCGTGCCAGACCGTCGGAAAGTTCCACGGCTTTTCTGACCGACTCCACGGGTTTTTCATAACGAACAACGGCAACGGTACAGCGACTCATTATTGTGCTCCTTCCCAACAGGTTTGGAATGGATGATTATGCATGCATTCCGTAAATATCTTTTTGATGACCAGTCGTCATCATTTATATCGTAAGTTTATCAAGGTGTTTTATAAATGCGATGTAAATTCCAAAATTGCACTATCATTGCGTAAGAAAATCAGGTTTCTTTCCACTAAACAACACAACAATTCCAAAAAAGATGTTGCCGCTGTTTCAAGTCTGCTGGACCGCCTGTTCAATTCGAATTCCCGAAGCATCGTTATCACATAACATATTAAAATGCAAGGAATTTGTTTTCACCCCGGCACGGAGGGTCCGGTATGAACGGCGCCCCTTCAGATTTCTTGACAAAAAATCCGGCTTCAGCATAAAATTGACCTTTACGTTAATTTGCAATGGAACGGATTTTTACAGTGCCATCAATCATAACTGCGGAAAGGAAAAGAAATGCAATCCAACCAAACAACGACAAACCCTTCTGATAGAAAACGGCGGGCCCTCAGCGAGTATGATTCCAAACAGCTTCTGGCACCCTACGGCATCCCGGTGGTCCCGGAGACGCGCGAAGCAACGGTCGATGAGGCTGTGGCCGCCGCCGAAAAATGCGGATTTCCGGTGGTGCTCAAAGGCCTAGGGCAGGCCCTGATGCACAAGACCGAGCGAAACCTGGTGCACTTGAATCTTCGGGATGCGGCTGCCGTGGAAACCGCAGCCGCGACCATCGCCGAAAATGCGGGGGATCTGCTGGAAGGGTTTCTGGTGCAGCCTCAGATCTCCGGCAAACGGGAGTTCGTGGCAGGCATGTTCCGGGACCGCCAGTACGGGCCGGTGATCATGTTCGGCCTGGGCGGGATCTTCACCGAAGCACTGTCGGATGTAACTTTCCGGCTGGCGCCCCTTTCGGAAACCGATGTCGCGGATATGATCGATGAAATCCAATCCCATGCCCTTTTGGACAAATTCCGGGGGGAAGGCGCGGCGGACAAAAAAATCCTGACCGAAACCCTGATGGGATTATCCCGCGCTGCCATGGAAAATCCGGATATCCTTGAAATCGACATCAATCCCCTGATCATCACGCCGGACGGACGGCCTGTAGCCGTGGACGCGCTGGTCATCAAGGGGGATTCCGGACCTTCCGAAACTTTCATCCCCGCAGTGGATCCCGGCGTGTTGGTTTCCCTGTTCTATCCGAAATCCGTTGCTTTTGTGGGCGCTTCCGGCCGCATCGGCAAATGGGGCTATACCCTGCTCACCAACACCATCGGCGGCGGGTTTCCCGGAGAGATCTATCTTGTCAACCCCAAAGGCGGCACCATTGCCGGAAGGCCGGTATATAAATCCGTCAAAGACATTCCCGGACGGGTGGACGTGGCGGTGGTGACCATTCCGGCAGACGCAGTACTGGATCTGATCCTGGAATTTAAAGAAAAAGGGATCACCAGCATGCTTCTGATCGCCTCGGGTTTTGCCGAAACCGGGCAGGATGGGGCCGAGAAGGAAAAGAGGCTCGTGGAACGCGCCCGGGCCGCAGGAATTTTTATCATCGGCCCCAACACCATGGGTATTTGCAACCCCCACATCAATTTCTACTGCACGGGAAGCCATGTGCGGCCCAAACGCGGCGCCACCAGCGTGGTGGCCCAGTCCGGCAACATGGGAAACCAGCTCCTGGCGTTCGCCGAACTCCAGGGCATCGGCATCCGGGGGTTCTGCGGGTCCGGCAACGAGGGGATGATCACCATCGAGGATTACCTGGACGCCTTTGAGATGGACCCGTTGACCGATACGGTCATGCTCTACATTGAAAGCGTTAAAAACGGCCGCCGGTTTTTTGAAAGCGCCCGCCGGGTGGGAAAAAAGAAACCCATCGTGATGCTAAAGGGCGGACAGACCAAGGCGGGAAACAAGGCCGCCTCCAGCCATACCGGTGCCCTGTCCACGGATTCCAGAGTATTTAACGCCATGTGCCGCCAGGCGGGAATCGTCAAGGTTGAAAAATCCACGGAACTTCTGGATCTTTCCGCGGCGTTTTCCTCCATCCCCCTGCCCAAGGGCAGACGGGTGGCTATCATGACCCTGGGCGGCGGCTGGGGGGTGGTGACGTCCGATCTGTGCGAGGCATACGGCCTGGAAGTGCCGGACCTGAACGCGGAAATCATCGAAATCGTCGACCGGATCCTCCCCCCATACTGGAGCCGGGCCAACCCCATCGACCTGGTGGGGGAAAACGATCTTTCCATCCCCATGACGGTCATGGAAGCCCTGATGAAATGGGACGGATGCGACGCGGTCATCAACCTGGGCATCATGGGCCGGCGGCACATGGCTTCGCGGCTGGCCGACTCGGTGCGCATTTCAGACCCGACCTGTCCGGTGGATTTTCTGGAAAAACTCAACCAGGCTTTAGATGATTTCGAGAAAAAATATGTCGCCCACATCATCAACCTGATGGAGACCTACCAGAAACCGGTACTTGGGGTTTCCATGCATAAGGACGAAAAAGACCGCACGGTTTACACGCTTGAAGGCAAAAAATACATGGGGCTTTTTTTCCCCACGCCCGAGCAGGCCGTGATATCGCTTTCCAAGATGTGCGAGTATTATCGGTGGCTGGCCGGTTAATCGGAAAAAATTTTCTCGAGAATCACCTTGGTAACCATGTAAGTGGGCCGGATCCCTTCCGGCCCCATCTCGCCGGCCGCCAGGGTCTGACCGCTGACAAGGGGATTGTCCGAGGCGTAATAGGCATACCTTACCTTGACATCGGCGGGGATATGACCCTTGATGACGGCCGCGCTGATGGCCCTCTGATAATAGGCCCCCTCCATTTCCAGGCCCACGGTTTTCCATGAGTCCTGGAACCTGTGGAGCAGGTCCCGATTCTGCAGGGATGTTCCGAACACCGTGATCATGGGACCGGTATAGACACCAATATCCGGGTCGAAATCTTGCCTGGCCAGATCGTTTTTGACCGGGTAATTGTCTGATGATCCTTCCATGACATGGGCGGTGGCCAGCATGATGTCCCCTTTTTCACCGGTCAATATCCCGGCTTTGCCCATGACGGCGATGGACCGGACATTCATCAGGACGGCGGATTTGTGATCCGATCCGGATGCGGTCTCCTCCGGATACGGGTTAAGCAGACAGTCCATGACCTCGAATGCCTGTGCCCCGAAGGCGTAATCCATGACCAGGATGACCGGTTTCTCGCTTCCGTCGCGGCTTGCGGGGCTGCCGGAGGCGGTGCGCTTGCGCGAATCCGAAATCCGGGTTTCCGGATGGAAGGGGATGGTTTCGACCCGGTCCGTATCGATGATCTGATAGTCGATGTGAGAGCCGGATCGGTCTGAAAATTCATGAAAACCATGCTGCCCGGCATACGCGAGTACCATATCCCGATGATCCCGGATGCAGCCGATGAAATCATAAAGCGAATCTTCGGGGTTCGCCTTTATCGTCGTGCACGTTGTGGCGGCGTACCCGTAGAGCAGGTTCAACACACTGTGCATGTTGGCGCTGATGATGTGCAGGGGCCGTTTGTCCAAACCGAGTTTCTTGAGATTCGCCTTGATATCGCCGGCCCACTGCTTGCCGTAGCGCTGATGGGCGATGATGTTCATCAACGAAGGCGTCATATAAACGATTAACAGATTATCCGGTGTTTTAATTTCATCATCCGCCCGGCGTCCAAGCTGATAGATTAGTGAAAACAGTCCGTTATTACTATTGTGCGCGGTCCGGTTCTTTTCAAAACAGTCATGGCTTGCCCGGGTTTCCTGGTAGGAGCGCCCCACGATGAGGCTCAGGTTCCAAAGAGCACGCTCCAGTTCCTGGGAACTGGGCGGCTTGTCTTGCAGCACGATTTTTTCAAGATCATTCCATTCCGGGGTGGGGTTGCCGGCTTCATCCCGCATATGTTTCTGGATTTTTTTCGCCTCGATATTCAAAAAAGTAATATGTGTTATAATATCATACATTTCGGTCATTCCACGGGTGATCACGAAACAGTACTCGCTGGGGCTGATTCGATAGCTGGTCCGCCGGCGCTTCAAGGGGATGACTTTTTCAAAGGTACTTCCCTCGTACTGTTCCTCCTCGGTGAGAATCATGCGCGTGCATGCCTCGATGCCCCTGGGCAGACGGTCGATGACATATTCCAGGCCCTGGAGTTCCACGACCCGGGGATCGTTCATGCTGCCGTAAATTTCAGGGCTCAGTGTAATCAGGTATTCCGCCAGTTTCTGGCCCATGCGGCCGGACGGACGGAAAAACCCGCGCAGCGCCAGAGCGTTGACCATGGTTTTAAACGACTGGATGGCGACCCTTGCCTTTTGAGATCGGGTTAAATCCTGCATGTGTAGACTCCTGATGGGAATGGCTTCATAAAAAGTTCACCCGGACCGCGTCTTCAGGAAGGCCGGCATCGGTTCGCACATGAACGCGCCCGATGGCGAAACGCTGTTTGAGTTTATCCAGATTTTGTTTCCGATGGCCCTGCAACCGGGAATAATTGACAGGGTGGACCGTGAACATGGCATCCCTGCCATGCGATTTTTTTGCGGATAGTGCCTGTCCGGCCGCATCCAGCATCATGTCTGAAAGTACCATATGGCCCAGGGCCGGATGATAAGGCCCGGCCAGCACCACCGATGGGTCACTGAGCTCCGATGATGCCTGAAGCCCCATGCGGATGACGGAGATACCGTGAGCCGCAAACAAACGGTAAAGCGTTTTTAATTGAGAAACGCAGGCTTCCATGGAAAGCGGCGTATAGCGTCCCTGTGCATAAAGATCGGCCAGGGGGCTGTCGGCCAGCACCAGTGTCGGATAGATCCGAACGAAATCCGGCGCAAGGCCGATGATGGCCCGGGCTGTGGACAAAGACGCGGCCGGCGTGTCTCCAGGCAGGCCGATCATCATCTGGATGCCGATGCGATATCCGCGCCGCTTGAGCAGGGTCGAAGCCTTCAGGGTGTCTCCGGCCGTGTGGCCCCTCTCGGATGCGGCCAGCACGGTATCGTCCATGGACTGGACTCCGAGTTCGACGGTGATGACGGGCCAGTCCCGGATCCGGTCGAGCCGGGATCTGTCGATGGTGTCGGGCCGGGTGGAAAACCGGATCCCGTCAACCGATCCCTCCGCAACAAACGGCGCCACGTCGGTTAAAAGCCGATCCGTTTGTTTTGCGGAAAGGCCCAGAAAATTGCCGCCGTAAAAGGATATTTCCGAATGGGACCGGCCCGGACCTTTATACCGTAAATATTTTTCCACCGTGGACCGGATATCGCCAGCGTCCGGCATTACCGTTGCTGCGCCGGTCACGGTGCGCTGGTTGCAGAAGAGGCATTGATGGGGGCACCCGAGATGGGGGATGAAAATCGGAATCACAAGAGGTTTGGAAAAAAAGGTCATGGCGGCGCGTTAAAGTTGGTTTTCCTTGTTTTCTCCACCTTCAAGCTGGCCAAGAGCTTTTTCGGCGGCTTCCTGCTCCGCTGCTTTTTTGCTGGACCCGGTGCCGCGGCTACGGATACCGGCCACGGCCAGTTCGACCTCGAAGGTTTTGTCATGATCCGGACCGGTTTCGCCGATGACCGTGTATTCGGGGGATGCCTGCCGCATGGCCTGGACCTGCTCCTGAAGACGGCTCTTGTAATCAAAATGTTTTTCCGGCATGCCCGGCTCAAACATGGGTAGAAACAGTCGTGAGACCGTATCAAAGGCCCGGTCAAAACCACCGTCCAGATAAACGGCGGCCACTATGGCTTCAAAACCATCGGCCAGAATCGATTCTTTCTTCCGCCCGAACGTTTGAAGCTCTCCTTTTCCCAGCATCAGAAAAGCGCCCAGGTCGAGGTGCCGGGCGATCCCGGCGAGCTGGGTCTTGTTTACCAGAAGGGACCGGAGCCGGGAAAGTTCCCCCTCGTTGAGACGCGGATAGTGATCCATCAGGAGCCGGCTCACAATGCCGTTTAAAATCGCATCTCCCAAAAATTCCAGGCGCTCATTGTCCTGGAGTCCTGAATTCGGATTTTCGTTGACAAACGAACTGTGTCTGAGGGCAGTTTCAAGCAGACGCCCGTCTTTAAACCGGTAGCCGAGCCGATGCTCAAGGGCTTTTGTATTCATCAAAAAATCCGTCATCCGGTGTGCGTCGGCGCATTGCGGCCAAGGCGTTTCACTATATTTTCAAAAACGCTGAAAGGGATTCGCAGACCCCCCAAGCCCGTTCCCAGGCGGATCTCGGGGTTTATCGCGCCGTGAAAATCGGTTCCGCCGGTGACCAGCAGGCCGTGGGTCCTCGCCAGGTCGGAAAACATCTTGAACTGGGCGTTGTTGTGACTCGGGAAATAGGCCTCCAACCCGCCCAGGCCCATGCCGGTCAGCTCCCTGATCAAATCGCTTAATTGCATAGGGGGAGCAACCGTCAGCAGGCCCGGATGGGCCAGCACCGGTATGCCGCCGGCGGACCGGATCAGGGCGATGGCCGCATCCGCCCGGATGCAGGGTTTGTCAACATACGCGGGTTTCCCCTTTCCGATATAGTTATCAAAGGCTTCATCAATGGTGCGGGCATACCCTTTTGCAACCATCAGGGTTGCAATGTGGGGCCGGCCGATCCGGGGACTGCCGGATGCCTCCTCGACCGCTTTAAGGGAGATGTCGATCCCCATTTCGTTCAAACGTGCGACAATTTGCGGATTCCTGTTTTTACGGGCTGCCTGCTGTCGGATCAATGCTTTGTCAAGTTCCGGATGATCCGGGTCAAAACCGTATCCTATGATATGAAAGCTGCCGGAAACTTTGATTCGAGGTGGCGGAGCCGCGCTGATCTCGACCCCGGAAATAAAAAAGGGGATGGATTTATTATTAAAATCCGTTCCCCGTCCTTTTACGGAAGCGATTTCCCTGGCCCCGTCAACTGCGTCATGATCGGTCAGTGAAAAACCGGCAAGGCCGGTTTTTTCTGCGAGCTGAAGGATCTCCAGTGGGGCGAGGGACCCGTCGGATGCCGTGGAATGAATATGAAGATCGATATTCCCGGATTTATAATCCAAGGGCCTTTTCCAGCGCCTCTTCCTTGGTTTTGCATTCAATGCACTGTGTGGTGACGGGCCGCACCTTCAGTCGCTCAATGGCGATATCGCAACCGCATCCTTCGCACACCCCGTAGGTGTCGCTCTCAATGCGTTCCAGCGCTTCTTTCACTTTTTTAATGAGCTTGTGTTCCCGGTCGCGAATCCGAAGTTCAAAATTACGATCCGCTTCATAGGTGGCCCGGTCCGTGGGATCGGGAAAGTTTCCTTTTGGCGTGTGCATGTCCGAGACAGTTGAGTTGGCTTGATTCAGCAACTCTTCCAGTCGATGAGAGAGAAGATTTTTGAAATATTCAATATCTTTTTTTTTCATCACAGCAATCCCCTTTCTTGCGCCAGAGACCGATCCGGTTATGCGCCCCCGCATTCGGGACACATCCCGGTCGCCATCCTTCTCCGATAAAGAATCGACTCATATTATAATTTTATAAAAAAGTAAAGGAATAAAAAAATCAACCATTATCCAGGTTAAACAGTTTGCGGGCAATATCCAGGTAAACGGTTTTATTCCGATGGGCGCCGGGATTTTTGAGAAACACGGTCGGCTCATGCAGCATCTTGCTGATCATGGCATCGATCATTTTCCGGATAGCCTCCAGGTCATGGGCCGACAGCCCGCCCAGGGTCGGCTGCGTTCTGGCCATCTCGGCATCGGCGATGTCGTAAAGCTTTTTGCGCAGGGCGATGATCGTCGGCAGCGTGTCGAGATTTTCAAACCAGGCTGTAAATCTGAACACGGCCTCGTCGATAATACGTTCCGCCTTGATGGATTCCTTTGCCCGGGCTTCGATATTGCCGTTGATGACTCCCTGGAGATCGTCGATATCATAAAGATAGGCGTTGGGGATCCGGTTGACGTCCGGGTCGATGTCCCGGGGAACGGCAATATCGATAAAAAACAGCGGCCGGTTCCTTCTCTGGCGCATGATGGGCCGGACCTGGTCGCCGGTGACGACATATCCCGGCGCTCCCGTTGAACTGATGATGATATCGACAATCTTTAAATACTCCGGTATTTCATCGAGTCGGATGGCGGTCCCGTTGAATCGTCCGGCCAGGCCCGCGCCCACGGCAAAGGTCCGGTTGGCCACAAGGAGACTGCCGGACCGGCGGGAACGGATCAGGTGTTCCACGGCGAGTTCGGCCATTTCCCCGGCTCCCACCAGCAAAACAGTCTTGCCATCAAGGCTGTCAAAAATTTTTTTGGCCAGCTCAACGGCGGCATAGCTGATGGATACCGCGTACCCGCCGATACCGGTTTCGCTGCGGACCCGCTTGGCGGTGGAAAAGGCTTTGTGCATTATGCGATTTACGATCAGGCCGGTGCATTTTTTCCGAGTAGCGGCCCGGTATGCGGTTTTTATCTGGCCCAGAATCTGTGGTTCGCCCAGCATCATGGAATCGAGACTTGCAGCCACCCGAAAGATATGCCGGATCGCATCCTCCCCGGCGAGGACATAGACGGCCTGGTTGAGATGGATATCGGATATGGATTTTGTCGCAGCGATCTGTTTCTGGATGGCGGCCACGGCTGCGGCGCGGTCCGAGACAACCATGAGGACTTCCACCCGGTTGCAGGTGGAAAGGATCAGTGATTCGCTGATATGGGACGATTTTTGAAAAAATTCGAGCGCCTCGTCGGTTTCCTCCGGAGACAGCGCCAGCTGCTCCCTCAGGGCCACGGGCGCGGTTTTATGGTTGACGCCGATAAGCAGGATATCTGGCAGATCTGGGCCGGATCTCGCGGGAAGGCGGGCGCTACCATCGGGTGAATTTGTCATGGTGGCCCTCCAAAAAAATATTCACCCCAAGAAAGGTGAACACGAGCGCGGCAAAACCGATAATGGCCATGACGGCCGATCGGCGGCCCCTCCACCCGGATGTCAGCCGTCCGTGCAGGAGCGCCGCGTAGATCAGCCACGATACGCCCGACCAGATTTCCTTGGGATCCCAGCTCCAAAACCGGCCCCAGACCTGATGCGCGTAAATAAATCCAGTGATCAGACCGATGGTGAGCATGGTAAATCCGGTGAAAATAAACATATAGCCGGTGACATCCAGGAGCTCCAGCGACGGCAGGCGTTTAAAAAAAAACCGGTTGGTTTTGGCCTTAATGGCATGGTCCTGGATCAGGTAAAGAATCCCCGCTCCGCAGGCCAGGGCAAGGCAGGATTGGCCGATGAAAACAAACCCAACATGCAGAAACAGCCATATGCTTTTTAATTGAGCGCCGTGTTCGGTGGGCACCTCCGGGATGCGGGCAGCGGCGATCATGAGGGCCGCGGCGA
>CAYZXZ010000011.1:22685-34247 GCA_964481615.1 uncultured Desulfobacteraceae bacterium
TGTTCGGTGGGCACCTCCGGGATGCGGGCAGCGGCGATCATGAGGGCCGCGGCGAGGGGTCCCGCAAAAGCCCCTAAAATATTAAGACGATATCGGTATTTTAGTAGAATATAAACGCCGGCAAGAGTCCATGCAGTAAAGGAAAGGGTGTGATGTAGCGAATGCACCGGGAAAAAGCCCAGCCGGACGAATTCAGATCCGATATGGAATGTATGCGACAGGAATCCGGCGACCAGTATCTTGTAGCTCAACCGGTGCAGGATCGGTTTCTGGATAAGCAGAAAAATCAGGTATCCGGAGGCGCTCAACAGATACAGGAGTGATATGACGGTCATCAACGCCATTTTTCAACCCCCTGTTTTGTGGATCGCGCCGGCTCCACCCGATCCCGGCGCATCCATATCAGCCGGAACCGGTTCCATGAGGCATTCATAGGCATAGCCATCGCCGAGCACATCGGCAAGGAGCCGGTCGATATCGGATTTCTGGTTTTCACGGACCATGGCCAGCAACCCCCTGTTGATCAGTGTTTCAAAAAGGTCTTTATGGGCTTCAGGATCATGTTCTTCACACAGCAGCCGTTTGCGGACCGCGCCCATCAAATCCAGAAACCGGGCATACTCGCCGCCGAAGGTTTTTTCGAGATCTTGCCGGAGTTTTTTTGCAAACGCCGGGCTTTTCCCGGATGTGGACACGGCGATGATGAGATCCCCCCGCCGGACAACAGCAGGGAGAATAAAATTACATGCTTCCGGCACATCCGCGATATTGCAGAGCATGTTCCTTTTTTGCGCGTCCGCGCTGATCCGGCGGTTAAGAGGCATATCACTGGTGGCGCCGATGACCATAAATTTCCCCTCAAGATCGCCGGAGCGGTATTCCCGACGGATCAGCGTGATGCGCCCGGATTCGGCCATTGATTCGATTGACTCGCGGGCTTCCGGGCTGACCACGGTGACGACGGCTCCGCAATCGATTAGGGTTTTCACCTTTCGGCACGCCACCCCGCCGCCGCCCACAACCAGGCAGTTTTGATTATAAATATTTAAATTAACCGGATAATATTTCATATATCTTCTTCCGGGGCATCGATCAACAGATCCCGGGCCGGAACCAGGTCATCAGTGTATTATGATTTTTTTGATTTTCTATATTCGGCATTGATAAAAATCAGAACCCGATCCGTCCCGGAAAACTGTTCATAAAACCGTTTGATTTTTTGCGTATTGGAAGCGATCACGAAAAGCCGGACCTTTGCCTGTGGAAAAATCCGCCCGCATCTTCAAGGGGGTCGCGTTATTTACAGAACAT
The DNA here is from genome assembly GCA_964481615.1 of uncultured Desulfobacteraceae bacterium. Taxonomy (GTDB): domain Bacteria; phylum Desulfobacterota; class Desulfobacteria; order Desulfobacterales; family Desulfosalsimonadaceae; genus SURF-33. Next base: position 23,997 of record CAYZXZ010000011.1, read on the forward strand.
CCCGGTTCGGTACGCTTTATGATTCCAGTAATAAAATCCTTTTTTTAAATATCGAGAACGCTTACTTCAAGGGCGTTGTTCTGGATGAAATTGCGCCGGGGTTCCACCTCGTCCCCCATCAGGACGGTGAAAATATCATCTGTTTCAACGATGTTTTCCACCTTGACCTGGAGAAGGTGCCGGGTTTGAGGGTCCATGGTCGTATCCCATAGCTGGCCTGGATTCATTTCACCCAGACCCTTGTACCGCTGGATGGATATCCCTTTTTTACCTTCCTCTATCAGGTGCTGGATCAATTTCTGCTTGTCGTCGATGATCACCGGTTCGGCGTTTTTTTCCGCGGGCATCACATAAAACGGGGGGTGGTTGCGTTGGGATATTTTTTTAAACAAAACCAGTGCGTTCTGATAATCCACCGAATAAATCAAGCCTCTGCCGATCTTTATGGGAGTCCGATTTTTGCCGGTGGCACCGGCAAATAGTTCATTTAAAATATCGACCTCGGTGGATACTACGGTCATCTCATACACATTGCGCTCGTCATGCCATTCCACTTCGCCGGTGTCATAGCCGCTTCGTTTCAAAAGGGTTTGCAGTCCTTTCATTTTTTTATGGTCCTGGAGAAAGGTTTTGTCTTCCACCCCGCTTTTCATTAATAATTCAGCAAGATCTTGATAAATTCCCTGTTTTTCGAGCCGTTGCATGGCAAAATACAATTCCGCTAGATCGGAGATGAAAATAAACAATTCATGACCGGATAAACGGGTGTCCGGGTTTTTTGTCTCGACGACCTTCTGGTCGCAGGCGCGCTTCAGAATATAGTCGGTATATTCCTTTTCATCTTTGAGATAGGTCTCGCTCTTGCCTTTTCCCACACGGAAAAGTGGCGGCTGGGCGATATATAAAAACCCTTTTTCAATGATTTCAGGAATCTGTCGGTAAAAAAAGGTCAGCAACAGGGTTCGGATATGGGATCCGTCCACATCCGCGTCGGTCATGATGATGACTTTATGATACTTTATTTTATCGATATCAAATTCTTCCGGGCCGATACCTGTGCCCAGGACGATGATGATATTTTTGATTTCCTCGCTTCTTAGAAGTTTATCAAACCGCGCTTTTTCGACATTTAAAATTTTTCCTTTTAGAGGCAGGATCGCCTGGGTTTTCCGGTCTCTGCCGAGTTTCGCCGATCCTCCGGCCGAATCCCCCTCGACAATAAAGAGTTCACGCTCGGCCGGTTCACCGGCTTGGCAATCCGCCAGTTTTCCTGGCAAAGTCGAATCCGCCAGCAATCCTTTGCTTCTGACCAGGTCCCTGGCGCGTTTGGCCGCATCCCGGGCCCGGGCTGCCTCGGCTGCCTTGGCGATAATTTTTTTACCGACGGCCGGATTTTCCTCGAAATAAGTCGATAATTTTTCATTCAACAGGGATTCGACGACGCCCTTTACATCGCTGTTGCCGAGTTTGGTCTTGGTCTGTCCCTCAAACTGGGGGGACATGATCCGCACACTGACAATTGCGGTCAGTCCTTCCCGGACATCATCCCCGCTGATTTTGGATTTAAGGTTTTTGGTTAAATCCGCTGTGGCCGCGTACTGGTTGATGCACCGGGTCAGGCCGGTCTTGAATCCGACCAAATGGAAACCACCCTCTATTGTATTAATATTATTTGCAAAAGATAAAAGTTTTTCATTAAAAGAGTCATTGTACTGGATGGCGATTTCCACCTGTGTGTTGTTTTTTTCGCCTTCGATCAGGATCGGCTCATGAAGCGGGGTCTGCCGCCGGTTCAGATATTGCACATACTCGTACAGGCCGCCGTCGTATTTAAAGCTTTCCTTTTTATCCGACCGTTCATCCTCTATGGTGATGGTTAGACCCTTGTTTAAAAACGCCAGTTCCCGCAGGCGCCGTGACAGGATGTCATAACTGAATTCATCGGTTGTCAGCACCTGGAGATCGGGTTTGAAGCGGATCTTTGTGCCCCGCCGGTCGGTTTCCCCTGTGATGGTCAACTCCGAGGTTTTATTTCCCCTGACATAGGTCTGATAATACTTTTTGCCGTTTAAATGGATTTCAACTTCCAATAATTCCGACAGGGCATTAACCACGGAGACCCCCACCCCGTGAAGGCCGCCCGATACCTTGTATGAATCATGGTCGAATTTGCCGCCGGCATGTAGTTTGGTCAGCACCACTTCAAGCGCGGGCATGTTTTCGGTTTTATGCATGCCCACCGGGATTCCCCGGCCGTTGTCACTGACGCTGACGCTTTTATCGGTGTGGATGACAACATCTATGGTATCGCAAAAACCGGCCATTGCCTCGTCGATGCTGTTATCAACGATTTCATAGACCAGATGATGCAGTCCTTCCACGTCAATATTACCGATATACATGGCCGGACGGATGCGGACCGCTTCAAGTCCTTTTAAAACATTGATGTTGTCTTCATCGTATTTGTAATTTTGCGTTGTATTCATCATTTACGGATACCTTTTTAAATTAACTTATTACAGGACTTTGTTTATTAATCACCGATTTTGCGAAACCATCATATTTTCATCGGCATAATGATGTTTATATAAATGGTGTTGTCTTGTGCGTGCAGAACACATGGTTTTTCCGGGTTATTTATATTGAGCAGCACTGTTTCTTCCTCGAAAAAAGCCAAGGCCTCGATAAAATATTTTGGATTATAAACCACTTCGATCGGTTCCCGTTGATATTTGACGGCCAGTGTTTCCTTTGACTCCCCCACCGCTGGATTGACCGCGCGAACCACCAATTGATCATTATTAAAATAAAAACTGACACCCCGGTATTCATCGGATGTCATGATGGACATGCGTTTAAGCATCATTGAAAATAAATCTTTCGGCAATTCAATATCATAAATATCTTCCAATATAAGCAGTTCCCTGTAATCCGGAAAATCCCCATCCAATAAATTCAGGATAATGATTTCATTTTCTTTTTTGACGATAAAATGGTTGCCCTGAACACCGATTTCAACATCAAGGCCCGGCTCCAGAAACTTATTGACCTCCCCGAGCCCTTTTTTAGGGATAATGATTTTTTCCCCAAATATCGGATTGTCTTTTTTTTCCGTTATATAATCCATCTTAGACAACCGCCGGACATCTGTGGATATCATTCGAAAGATATTCTGGCCGTTTTCTTCAATATATTCCAGAAGCGCGCCGATGAGATGTTCCCGCTTCTCATCGCCGCTTACGCCGATGATCACCGCCTTGTCGATCATGCGCTTGAAATCGCCGGAATTTATTTTAAAGAACGCAACATTAGAAATTTTTGGAATTTCCGGAAATTCTTCCGGATTCATCCCGACCAGATGATATTCAACTGAATCCGAGGCAATTTCGATCCATTGATTTTCCAGTTCGGCGATTGTTATGGTTTCTGTGGGAAATATTTTTACGATATCATTAAATTTCCGGGCATTAACCGCAACCATCCCTTCTTTTTCAATAACAGCCGGATAAACACCTTCAAATCCGGTTTCCAGATCAGTGGCGGATATGGTAACCATGTCCATACCAGCGCGAAGCAGAACGGTTTCGGTAATGGCCAGACTCGATTTTCTGCCGGCGATTCCCTGCAGGCGGGTAAGTGCTTCCGATATGTCATTTTTATTAATTACAAATCTCATAAGACCCTCTTTTTTATTTTATGATTATATAAAGAACATTATTAATTATGGAATGTTGATAAATATGAGAATTTTTTAATATTATGATTTTAAAAGAAAAATCTTTAAAAAAAATAAAAAAACAGTGTTTACAAATATAACAAAAAAACAGTGTTTTGAAATATTTCCTGCAAATGTTAAAAACTATGCGTTTATTGACAAAATATCAACAGTAAAATCATATACCTTTATCTTTGTCCGGTAACGGCTATAAAAGGATAAAAATTTGAATTTAAAAAGAATTTATTATAAACCCATTATCTGGTGGTCCTGCCAGGCTGGTCTGATCATGTTCGCCGGTTTTTTTCTGGTCTTCGGTATTCAGTTGTGTATTGAGGCCTATCGCTTGGAAAATCCCTATTTTTTCATACTGACGTTTTTTTCATCCAACCTGATCATTTTAATCAGCGGGGTGATCCTGATCGGTCTATTATTACGTATAATCAGCGTATACCGGTTTATGAGACCGAAAACGAACAAAAAAGAGAACAACAGAGATTAAAAATCAATATTACCAGGTGTACGGGGAAAAGGGATGACATCCCGGATATTAGAGATACCGGTGATCAGCATAAGTAAACGGTCAAACCCGAGTCCGTAGCCGCTGTGAGGCGCCCCGCCGTAGCGTCTTAAATCCAGATACCACCAATAATCATCCGGATTCAAACCCGTTTCCATCATCCGTTGTGTAAGAACCGCAAGGCGTTCCTCACGCTGACTCCCGCCAATGATCTCTCCGATACGGGGAACGATAACATCCATGGCGGCGACCGTTTTTTCATCGTCATTTACCCTCATGTAAAATGGTTTAATGGATTTTGGGTAATTATAGATGATGAGTGGTCCGCCAAAATGATCTTCACAAAGATACCGTTCATGCTCGGTTTGAAGATCCGATCCAAACGCGATGTCGTATTGAAACGTTTTTTTTGATTTTTTCAGAATATCGATGGCTTCCGTATAAGTCAGGCGGATAAAGTCGCTGGAAGATATCTGTTGCAGGGCCTGGATAAGGGTTTTGTCCACAAACGAGGAAAACAGTTCCAGATCGTCCGTGCAGTGGGCAAGGGCATGACGGGCGAGATATCGGACGAAGGACTCGGCATGGTCCATGTTTCGGGAAAGATCACAAAAGGCCATCTCCGGTTCAACCATCCAGAATTCAGCCATATGGCGAATAGTGTTTGAATTTTCCGCCCGAAACGTGGGACCGAAGGTATACACATCCCCCAGAGCAAGGGCCATTATTTCCGCTTCCAATTGTCCAGAGACGGTCAAAAATGCATTTTTTTTAAAAAAATCGAAGTAAAAATCGGTTTTACCTTTATTTTTAGGCAAATTTTCCATATCCAGGGTTGTTACCCTGAAGAGTTGACCGGCGCCCTCACAATCCAAACCGGTTAGAATGGGGGTATGGATATAGATAAACCCCTGTTCTTTGAAAAACTGGTGAACCGCGAAACTCATGACCGAACGGATGCGGAAGACCGCGCCGAATTTGTTGGTACGGGGTCTTAAGTGACTGATGGTGCGTAAAAATTCATCAGAATGGCGTTTTTTCTGTAAAGGAAAGGAATCCGGCGCCAGGCTGAAAATTTCAATAGAAGCGGCTTCAATTTCCCATTTCTGGCCTTTTCCGGGAGATTTCCGCAGTGCGCCGGAGATGGAAACCGCCGAACCCGTGGAGATTTTTTTAACAACCTCGTAATTATAAAGGGTATCATGGGCGATAACCTGGATGTTGCCGAGGCAGGATCCGTCATTTATTTCCATAAAAGAAAAGGTTTTTGTGTCGCGCCGGGTCCGAACCCATCCTGTGACGCGGACGGAATCGATGGGGTTTTCCTGTGCCAACAACACAGATATCCGGGTTTTATTCATACTGTGATTACTTTCTCTGAAATAAACGAGAATTTATTATAAAAGCAGAGCATACCATCAATTACAGAAGTAATCAACGAGATTAAGAAGTCCCCAACGCCGCGATTAATTTTAAGAGGAGCGGGTTTTGGGAAACAAAATCATCTTGACATTGATTTTAATTTTGAATATAAAAATATTTTTTTATTATTTAGTGTCTTGTTATTCTTAAAAAAACAGGTTTTCATAATAGACAAGAGACAAGCGGAAACAATCCAATCCGTTATAAAAGAGAATTGGGCCGTGGATCCGGAAGAATTCGCAGTGAAAAAAAAACAGGGTCTGTCCCAAAAATGGTTTTCCATAATCATTGATACCTATCCGGCGGATTCCAAAGCGTTTTTCACAGATAACACAGATCCTTTCGCCAACCCGGTTGGTAACACCATCAAGCGGAATATCGACCGGTTGACCCAAGAGGTTCTCCTTACGGCCATGAACAAGGATGCTGTAAAAGACGCCCTTGAGCCAATCATTCGCATCCGGGCGGTTCAGGAATTTTCCGCTTCCGGTGCCCTGGCATTTATTTTAGAATTTAAAAAAATTCTCCGGAAAGAAATCCCTGTATTGTTGAACATAGAAAATGGCCGTTCATATATTGACGTGGTGGAAGCCAATATCGACGACACCATGCTGGCGGCCATCGATATATACGCCGCCTGTAGACACAAGATTTATACATTTAGAATAAATGAGTCAAAAAAGAATGTCCGGCAATTGCTTATCAAAAAAAATCTGATGTGCGAGCTGCCGGAGGCGGAGTCTAAAACCATCCACCGCTGAATATGTATTGAAAACCAGAAGAAAGAGGTGCGTGCCCATGAATGTGAATTACTTGTATTCCCTCCTGACGGTGATCATCCTTGGATTGATTGCATATGCGGGATCCGAGGGAGTGGGGCTGACATGGCTTTTCGGATTGGTTGTTCCCTATGTCGCTCTGCTGATTTTTATCGTGGGGTTTGTCAATCGGGTATGGGGTTGGGCCAAATCACCAGTACCCTTTCGCATTCCCACCACCGCGGGCCAACAGAAATCATTAGACTGGATCAAGTCGTCCCCCGTCGACAATCCCAGCAGCACCCCGGGCGTGATCATGCGGATGCTTCTGGAGATTTTTCTTTTCCGGTCCCTGTTTCGCAACAGCCGCGTAGAAATCAATGGTGACCGACTCTCTTACAAATGGGTGATCTGGCTGTGGCTGTTCGCCATCCTTTTTCACTATTCGTTTCTGGTGGTCGTTATCCGGCATTTGCGGTTTTTCCTTGACCCGATCCCTTTTTTAATCCTTCTGATCGATAAGGTCGACAGTATTTTCCAGGTTGGGATTCCGGTGGTGTATCAGTCCGGCGTGGTGCTGTTTGCGGCCGTGACCCTGCTGCTGCTCAGGCGGGTGTTTGTCCCCAAGGTTAATTATATTTCAAGGGCCGCGGATTATTTTCCCCTGTTTCTGATTATCGGCATCGCCTTTACCGGTATCGTGATGCGGTATTTCGCCAAAGTGGATGTGGTCGGTGTCAAGGAACTGGCCATGGGCCTGGCGACATTTAAGCCCGGAATCCCAGAGGCTCCCATCGGCGGTATTTTTTACGCCCATCTCTTTCTGGTCAGTATTCTTGTGGCCTATATTCCGTTCAGCAAACTGATGCACATGGGCGGGATTTTCCTGAGTCCGACCCGGAACCTTGCCAACAACAGCCGGGCGAAACGGCATGTCAATCCATGGAATTACCCTGTAAAGGTTCATACCTACGAAGAATACGAGGATGATTTCAGGGACAAAATGATAGAAGCAGGTCTGCCTGTGGAAAAGGAGTAAAAATGGCTGATTTTCCAAAACAAAAGGAGATGTTTGGGTCAATCGATTACGCTCTTCCGGAAAAGCGGTGGGAAGATATGCCGCCGGATTTATCCGCTGGAAACTTCTGTTATCCGACCAAAATAAAGAACCTGGAATATCTAGGTCTTCCCGCCAACAAGGACGAGTGGAGCCCGGCGGATGAGGAGTGGAATCTTCCGGACAACTGGCAGACCATAATTCACGAGGGGTTTAGGGACCTTTTGGGAAAATACCGGTCGCTGAAAATTTTCATGGATACCTGCGTTCGTTGCGGGGCCTGTGCGGACAAATGCCATTTTTTCATCGGAACAGGTGATCCCAAAAACATGCCGGTGCTCCGCGCGGAACTGCTCAGATCGGTATACCGAAATGATTTCACCATGGCCGGCAAGATTCTGGGTTCCATCGCCGGGGCGCGAAAACTGAACAAAGACATCATAAAAGAGTGGTTTTCCTATTTTTATCAGTGTTCGGAATGCAGACGGTGTTCCCTTTACTGCCCCTACGGCATCGATACGGCGGAAATCACCATGATGGGCCGGGAGCTTCTGACACTGATAGGGCTAAACATCAACTGGATCCTTGAACCGGCGGCCAATTGTTTCCGGACCGGCAACCACCTTGGTATTCAGCCCCACGCATTCAAAGAAATGATCGATTTTTTTTGCGACGATATTGAAGAGATCACCGGTTTGCGTATCAACCCCTCCTTTAACCGCAAAGGAGCTGAAATTCTGTTCGTCACCCCGTCGGGCGACGCGTTCGCGGATCCAGGAACCTATTCCATGATGGGCTACCTGATGCTCTTTGAACACATCGGGCTCGATTACACACTTAGCACCTATGCGTCCGAGGGTGGGAATTTCGGCCTGTTCACCTCCGCTGAAATGATGAAGCGCTTGAACGCCAAAATGTATGCGGAAGCCAAACGCCTGGGTGTTAAATGGATATTAGGCGGCGAGTGCGGCCACATGTGGCGGGTGATTCATCAGTACATGGACACCATGAACGGACCCGCGGATTTCCTGGAAGTTCCCGTATCACCCATAACCCGGACCGGGTTCGCCAATGCCGCTTCCACCAAAATGGTCCATATCGCTGAATTTACTGCCGACCTGATCCGCAACAAAAAACTAAAGCTGGATCCGAGCCGCAACGACAAACATATCGTGACGTTCCATGATTCATGCAATCCCGCCCGAGGCATGGGGCTGTTTGAAGAGCCCCGGCATATACTCCGAAATGTGTGCAATCATTTCTACGACATGCCCGAAAGCACTATAAAAGAACAGACCTTCTGCTGCGGCAGCGGGTCTGGTCTGAATACCGAGGAAATCATGGATTTACGGATGAGAGGCGGCCTGCCCCGGGCCAATGCGGTTCAACATGTGCATGATAAGTACGGGGTCAACATGCTGGCGTGCGTCTGTGCCATTGACAGGGCCGCTTTGCCGCCGCTGATGAATTACTGGGTTCCCGGCGTCGGGGTTACCGGTCTTCATGAATTGGTAGGGAATGCGCTGATCATGGAAGGCGAAATCGAGAGGACCCTCGATCTGCGCCAGGAACCCCTGAAAGAAGAGGAGGAAGACGCTGATGAATGATAGAAACTACATCATCATCGGACTGGTTGTTTTTTTTGCGGTGCTGACCTTCCCGTTCTGGTATAATTTCGGGTCCGCGTCATCGGCCCCGAAAGTGGTTTTGACGGAAAAGGCCAAAGAAGCAAAGGCCTGCGTTGAGGATATCGATTTCATGCGCAGGGAGCACATGCAGATTCTCAATGACTGGAGAGACATGGCGGTCCGGGAGGACAAGCGGATGTATACCGGCAAAAGCGGGAAAACATATAATACCAGTCTTTCCAACACCTGTATGGACTGCCATTCCAACAAGGCGGATTTTTGCGATAAATGCCATACATACACAGCGGTTGATCCCTATTGCTGGGACTGTCACACATACCCGGAGGTGACAAAGTGATGGAAAACACCAGAAGAAAATTTTTAAAATTTGCCGGATTATCGGTCCTTGGACTGTCGAGCCTGTCCGCGCTGGATGTTATAGACGTCAAAAAAGCAGGGGCTGCGGCAGGCGGGGCCGCGGATCCCTATGCCCTGCCAGAAGAAGCTTTCACCGCGGGCCGGTGGGGGATGGTGATCGATACCCGTAAGCTCGACGGACGGATTGCCCGAAAAATTATGGAAGCCTGCCATACGGCCCATAATGTTCCTGATTTTTCAGATCCAAAGCTGCCCGGGTATTCCCCCGCCAATGTCCGGCATACAATCAAATGGATATGGGATGAAACCTACGACCATGTGTTTCCGGAAAAAACGGACGAATTTCTGGCGGACCGGTTGAAAAAACTGCCGATTCCAACTCTTTGCAATCACTGCGCCAATCCTCCCTGCGTCCGCGTCTGCCCCACAAGGGCGACGTTCAAGCGAGAAGACGGCATCGTCATTATGGATTTTCATCGGTGTATCGGATGTCGCTTCTGCATGGCCGCATGCCCGTATGGTTCGAGGAGTTTCAATTTCAGAGATCCCCGGCCGGCCATCAAGAATGAAAACAAGGAATATCCGACCCGCATGAAAGGCGTTGTTGAAAAGTGCAATTTCTGCGAGGAACGACTGGCAGTGGGTAAACAGCCGGCTTGTGTGGAAGTTTCAAACGGTGCTCTGGTTTTTGGCGATCTTGCTGACCCGACCTCGGAAGTCAGAAAACTCTTACAAAAGAATTACGCCATCCGCCGGAAACAGAGCCTGGGCAC
>CAYZXZ010000012.1:0-11707 GCA_964481615.1 uncultured Desulfobacteraceae bacterium
ACAGACGATGTTCATGGCGGTCACCGGCCGCCCGCCCATTGCGTAAATATCGCTTAATGCATTTGCAGCGGCAATGGCCCCGAAATCATAAGGCGTATCCACAATGGGAGTGAAAAAATCAAGTGTCTGCACCAGCGCCAGGTCATCCGTCAGCTGGTAGACGCCGGCGTCATCAGATGTCTCAATGCCCACCAGCAGCCTCGGGTCCGGCCGCAGATCTAGTCGGGATATGATCCGTTCCAGGACCCCTGGACGCAGTTTGGCCGCTCAGCCGGCAGCCCGCGTTTTCTGGGTCAAGGCAATGGGCTCGGATAAGTTGTCCGTCATTTGTGAAAATCTCCGAAAAATATCAGTCTTGCTTGCAAAAATAATTTTTACCAAAGCATCAGATTTGCGGAGGCAAATACCGGTCCGTCCTTGCACACGTGCCGGTATCCGTCGCCGCTGTCGGATGTCTTTACGGCGCACCCCAGGCAGGCGGCCAGCCCGCAGGCCATGATGGTCTCAACGGATACCTCGCAAGGCACATCATGGGTCATGGCCATGTCGGCAACCGCTTTCAGCAGCGGCATCGGGCCGCACGCATAGATCATATCCGGCCGTGCGGTTTCCAGTAGTCGGAGTGCCGGTTGCAAGACAAGCCCTTTTTCTCCTTCGCCGCCGTCTTCCGTGGTGATATGGACATCCATTCCATGGGACATGAAATCGGTTTTCCCCAAGATATCATCTGATGTTCTGCCGCCGATGCAAATGGCGGTTTCGGCCATGTTCATCCCGGCATCGGCGAGGGTGTCCGCCATAAACAAGAGGGGCGCGACTCCTATGCCGCCGGCGATCAGCAGGATTTTCCTCCGTGCCGGCTCAATGGTGAATCCGTGGCCAAGAGGACCCAGAAGATCCACCACGGCGCCGTGGGCCGTACGGGAAAGTTTTTCCGTAAATGTTCCGACGATCTTGTAGAGGATTTCAATGCCGGATATGGACCCGTCCTGCCGGATGAGCCGATGAATGGAAAAGGGGCGCCGCAACAGCGGGGATATTTCATCGGGCAATCGCAGGGTGACGAACTGGCCGGGCCGGGCTGCTTCGTAATGGGTCCGGCATGAAAGTCCGATCCGGAAATAATGTGTATCAACGCGATGGTTCCAGAGAATCGTTGCGGTCTCCTGTAACCAGGCGGAGTGCAATGAAGTGGTCGGGCTTGTCATATTGATTCCGTCAACATGTCATTTCAGTCCGATAACCGCCGCAAACCGACCGGTTTTCCGGGAGCGGCGAAAGGAAAAAAACAGGTGCGGATTGCATTTGGTACAAATCCCCGCGATTTCAATATGATCCGGCGTCAATCCCGCCCCGGTCAACTGGTCCCGGCTCATGGCCCAGAAATCAAAATGATTACCGCTGTTCTTATATTGCCAAAAAGACGGCGGGATTTCCTCCTGAAAGTTTATAAATTCAGCACAGCAGGGGCCAAGTGATGGCGGTATGCCCGCGACTATTTTTTTCGGGTCGCACCCGAAGTCGTGTTTCATGACATGGATGCACCGGCCGATGATATTGCCGATGCTCCCCCTCCACCCGGCATGAACCGCAGCGACAACCTGCCTGTCCGGGGAGTAAATCAATATTGCCTGGCAGTCGGCCGCCTGAATCGCAATGCTGACACCGGGTAGACCGGTCACTATGGCGTCTCCCGTCGGGAACTGGTTTTCAGACGACCGTCGCGCCGTCATATGATCCGCGTCGATGATCACAACGTCGGTCTGATGGACCTGCCGGAGAAAAACAGGTGTGCTCCCGCCGATGCTTGCGGGTATCGCTTTCTGATTTTGCCGCACGCATACCGGATCATCGCCCACGAAAGGGCTCATGTTCAGTCCTGTAAAATCGCCTTGGCTGAAACCGCCTGCACGTGAGAAAACCCCTTGCCGGATTTCCGCAAAGGCTTCCAGTGATGCAAACGTGAAAAACAACAAACGGTTTTTCTGATGAAGTATCATGGATTTTGCCGCCGCACAAGCCGATGGTCGTCTCCGGCGCCTATCGACAGGCGGCGTTCACCGACGGTGTCGAATAACTTCCTGAATTTTAAGATCTCATCCAGATCAATTGTGACAAGCCCTTCGGAAGCGTTGCCGTCAAGAAAGCACAAAACATCGCCCTGCGGGGAGATTACCTGGGAATGGCCGGGAAACTCAAGATCGTTTTCTTTGCTGCAGCGATTGGACGCGACGATGAATACCTGGTTTTCAATGGCGCGGGCACGCAGCAGGGCGTCCCAGTGATGGATTCGTCTTGAGGGCCACTGGGCCGAAACCAGGATGATGCTGGCGCCGGACACGGCAAGGACACGGCAGAGTTCGGGAAACCGTAGATCGTAGCAGATCATCAGTCCAAGCTCTCCCATGTCCGTCGGACATACCACCCACCGGTCTCCGGCGGAAAAATAACGGTCTTCGCCCGTGGGTGGAAACAGGTGTATTTTCCGGTAGGGGGGAGATAAGAAGCCGGTTCCGGTGATGACGTACATGCTGTTATAGACGCGGTTGTTCTCGGATTCGGGCAATGATCCGGCGATGACCAGGCTATGGTCTCGGGCTAGGTCGGTCAGGATCTGAAGAATCTCCGGGGTTTTCGCCGCATGATGCGAAAGATTCGGCAAATCAAACCCGCACGACCACATTTCCGGCAACACCACCAGGTCCGCGCCCCGGGTGCCCAGTCGATTAATGCCTTTACGGACTGCGTCGATATTAGCCGCGATATCACCGGTGCCGACATCAAACTGTAGGATGCCGATATTTATGGTACCCATTTTATCCATCATTCTCATTTTCCGCCGTAACCGGCATGCGCCAGTGTGAGTGCGCTTACCGCAAAGGCCCCGGCATTTACCAGGACACGGGCGGCTTCCCGGCAGGTGGCGCCGGTGGTAAACACGTCGTCCACCAAGAGGACCCGTTTCCCCTCTACCTTTTCGGGACGGGCGACGGTAAAGGCCTGGCGGACATTGGCCTTGCGTTTTTCACGACCCATTCCGGTCTGGGATGCGGTATTTTTTATCCGAACCAGAATATTATTTTCAATAACGATCCCTGCCTGTTGTATTGCCGGGAACTCCGGCCATTCCCGCAGCATCAGCACAGCCTGGTTGAATCCCCGGTGCCTGAGCCTGGCCCGGTGAAGGGGAACGGGGATGATGACATCAATTTCGCTGATGGTGCAATGACGCGCCAGCGCGGCCAGAAGGATGCGGCCCAGGGGACGGGCAAGCTGAATCCTGCCGTCGTATTTAAAGGCATGGATTACATCCAAGAGGGCGCCTTCCAGCAATCCGGCCGAGCGGACCGCCTGATATATGTTTTTTGATGCGATGCAGGCGCCGCACACATGGTCCCGGTCGCTTCGGGCTTCAAACATTTTTCCGCATTCCGGGCAGTAGGGCGTCTCCATGGGCGAAAAACGGATGATGCAGGCCCGGCAAAGGAAAGGCGCCATCATGTCCTGAAAAAAGACATCCATGGCAACTTCACCGATGCGAAACATGTCCATCGGTACATCCGTCTCCGGTGGCTGAAAAAATGTGCGGCAGGCCTGGCAACGGGCCGGGAAAACAGCTGAAACAAATGCCTTTCGTATCCCGGAAAACATGCGATTAGACGGATGACATTTTCGCGATCACGGCATTGCCGAAAGCCGAGCAGGCCACTTCCGTGGCGCCGGATATCTGGCGTGCCAGATCATATGTCACGATTTTGGAGCGGATGGCCGCCTGAAGGCTTTTCCGGATCACGTCTGCCGCGGGTTTCCAGCCTATGTAATCGAGCATCATGGCGCCTGAAAGGATCAGGGAGCTCGGGTTGACCTTGTCTAAGCCGGCGTATTTGGGGGCGGTGCCGTGAGTGGCTTCGAATACGGCGCAGTCATCGCCGATATTGGCGCCGGGCGCCATGCCTAGGCCGCCGACCTGGGCCGCAAGGGCATCCGAGATATAGTCGCCGTTGAGGTTCGGCGTGGCGATCACTCCGAATTCATCGGGCCGCAGCAAAATCTGCTGGAACAGCATGTCGGCGATACGGTCCTTGATAACGATTTTACCCTTAGGACATTTTCCATCATGGCGGTCCCACAATTCCTGTTCCGTAAGGGTCACCTCGCCGAAGCGTTCAGCCGCGACTTCATATCCCCACTTGCTAAAGGCCCCTTCGGTGAACTTCATGATGTTGCCTTTGTGCATCAGCGTGACACTGGAATAGTCGTTTTCGAGTGCATGGGAAATGGCTGCGGCCACCAGCCGTTTGGTGTTTATCGCGCTGATGGGCTTGATGCCGATGCCGGCGTTTTTGGGAATGGCGGCCCCCATTTTTTCCGTCAGAAACGCGATCACCGCTTCGGCTTCCGGGCTTTGGGCCTGCCATTCAATTCCGGCATAAAGGTCTTCGGTGTTTTCCCTGAAAACGACCATGTCGATTTTTTCCGGCGATTTCATGGGGCTTGGAACCGGATCGATATATTTCACCGGGCGTATGCACGCGTAAAGATCGAGCTGTTGCCGGATGGCCACGTTCAGACTTCGCATGCCTTTTCCCACCGGCGTGGTCAGGGGGCCCTTGATGGCCACCACATGCTGCCGGATGGTGTCTAAGGCTGCCCGGGACAGCCACTCTCCGGTTTTCTTAAACCCTTTTTCACCCGCGTATATTTCCAGCCAGTCAATCGATTTTGACGTGCCAAAGGCGGTGCGAACGGCTGACGTGATGACGGCGCTGGTGGCCCGCCAGATATCGGGCCCCGTGCCGTCGCCCTCGATAAACGGAATACGCACATGATCCGGCACATTCAAGGCGCCGTCTTCGGTTTTGGTGATGATTTCAAAAGCTGTCATATAACATCCTTATATTATTAAATTGTTGATGGTTTCATCATTATTCCCGTTGATTGATGAAAACGATTTTACGCCGGTCGGTTTGCTTGCCGCTGTCGGAAGACCTCATACATGGCAACGCCGCCAGCTACGGACGCGTTAAGGGATGCCACCGGCCCGGATTGGGGAATCCGGCAGAGAAAATCGCAGGATTTTTTCACCAGAGGGCGAATGCCGGCCTCCTCGCCGCCCACGATAATGGCGATGTCTCCGGTCAGGTCGCAGGCGGAAATAGATCGGTCGCCGGCCGCATCCAGGCCGAAAGTCCAGATCCCTTCATTTTTCAGATCGGCTATCGCATACACCAAGTTGGTGACCCTGGCAAGTCGAATATGCTCCAATGCACCGGCTGATGTTTTGGAAACGGTGGGCGTCGGGGCCGCGCTGCGGTCTTTGGGGATGATTACGCCGCTGATTTCCAAACAGAGGGCCGTGCGGATCAATGCACCCAGGTTATGCGGGTCGGAAAGGGAATCGATCAACAGATACGAGCGTTTGCCGGATGTTGCAGGATTAAGGGCAAGTATTTCCGTCCATTCAGAGACGGGGAAGGGGGTTACCCGTGCGGCAACACTCTGATGCATATCCGTGCCGGCAAGATCGGCAAGGTCCCGGCGGGACAGTTTTTTTATCGGAATTCGGCGATCTTCGGCCAGACGGGCAATGGGGTCCATGCGGCGGCCGGTTTTATCTTCTGCCGCATAGATTTCAAAAAATCTGCGTCTGCCGGCGGACAGTGCCTCGGCCACCGGATGAATGCCGTAAAGTATTTCGGTATGGTGCGGTTTTTCCATGAATTTTAAGGCCGGTCAGGTCTGGCTCGGGGTTGAAACGCCGGCGGAACTGTCGGAAATAATGGCGACCATGCGCTCGATGGCTTCGGGCAACACGTCATTGACAATGATATGACGGTAAAGATCCTTTCGGGCGATTTCATGAACGGCGTTTTTAAGTCGTCTGGCGATGGTTTCGGGTGCGTCGGTCCCCCGGTTTTCCAGGCGTCGGCGTAGTACGTCCAGAGACGGCGGCATGATGAAAATGGTGATGCTTTCCGGGTATTTTTCAAGAATCTGGATAGCGCCGTTCACATCGATGTCCAGCAGGATGTCGCAACCCTCAGACAGGTGATGTTCGATCTGGTCTTTTGATGTTCCATAGAAATGGTCGTGGACTGGGGCCCATTCCAGCCACTTGCCGTTTTCGATGCCGTTCTCGAATTCCCGGCGGGAGATGAAATAATAATCGACGCCGTGCGCCTCTTTTTCCCGGGGTAAACGGGTGGTGTATGAGATCGAATAAATCAGGTCCGGGATTCGCTCTCGTACGGCTCGGCACAGGGTGGTTTTGCCCGCCCCTGAAGGTGCGGACACGATGAACAGTCGCCCCCTGACGGGTTCGGCATCCGTTGCCTGCATCGGGTTGGGATTAGACGAGGAAATGGACATGGTCGGATCAGGGATTTATTTTTTCATTGATCGCCGCGTATCGCTGGGCCAATGTTTCCGGCTGCATGGCCGAAAGAATAATGTAATTGGTCTTCATGACGATGATGGACCGGGTTTTTCTGCCGTGTGTGGCATCAATGAGTCGTTTTTCCTCCCTGGCGTCTTCCCGCAGACGACGCATGGGGGCGGAGTTGGGGGCCAGTATGGCGAGGACCTCATCGGCGGCGATGTTGCCGCTGAAACCGATATTTAACAGATGATATTTCATTGCGCTGCTCCTGTCACATGCCGGGGACTAAAAAATAAATAATTATTCCACGTTCTGAACCTGTTCCCTGATTTTCTCAAGTTCCGTTTTAACCGAGACGATCTCTTGCGAAATCGAGGCGCTTGCGGCCTTGCTCCCAATGGTATTGAATTCCCGGTTAAGTTCCTGCAACAGGAAATTCAAGGGTCTTCCCGCGGCCGTCTCCCCATCCGCGATTTCAATGAATCGGGCCAGATGGCTCCTGGCGCGAACGATTTCCTCTGAAATATCGGTTCTGTCGGCAAGAATAGCGGCTTCCTGAGCGATCCGTCCCTCATCAATGGCTGAAATGCCGCTGGTCAGCGACTGTATTCGCTCTTTCAGGCGTCTCTGATATAGTTCCGGAAGCCCGGCAGCCTGGCTTTCAATATGATCAACCGCTCTGGAGATGATATCGATGCGCGGTTTTAAGTCCGCTTCAATGTTTTGACCTTCGTGGATTTTTTCCGCGTCGAATTCGGAAAGCAGGCCCGGCAGACACTGTTTGATGAGTCGCCACGCCGCATCCGGGTCGGCCGCCGGTTCCATCGTCTCGATGATGCCTTTCTGCTGAATCAGCAGGGACAGATCAATGCCGGTATCAATGGCAAAACGCGTTTTGAGGCGGTTTACCGCCTCGACAAAGGCCGCGGCAACGGGTTCATTGATCATAAAAGCGCCGTTATCGATTCCGTTTCTGGAAACAGCGACCCTGATTTCAATGCGCCCGCGAATCACTGCTTCGGATACGGCCCGCCGGAGCGGGTCCTCTATGGCCGCATAGGCATGGGGAATTTTTATGGCGATATCGAGAACCCGACTGTTATAGCCCCGCATTTCAATGGATACCGACAGGTCGTCAGCAAAAGGATCGGCGGTGGCATAGGCGGTCATGCTTTTGATCATGGTATGTGCGTCTTTCTTTTCAGGGCGTCGACATTTTCATATCGGCCGAATATTTATTGCGTACGCGGATCAGAAAATCCTGCATGTTTTTTCTCCGGTAATCCGGATAGGTCCACGGCAGCGGGTGGAATCGCCCCTGCCGATAGATGAGCGTCAGGTCGGCATAGACATGCAGGCCGACATAGATCCGATGGGTGAAATTCTTGCCTGTTGCCAGAACGAAACGCTCATGGGTGAGCAGGCCCGGATCAATGTTGATAAGCCGCTTATCGTTCTCTAAAAAATCATTTTCGATGGCGTTGGTGCTGATTTTGATATATGCGAGACGGCCAGGGTCGACCAGGTGCGTAAATGACAGCATGCGCCGCTGAAGATCTTTTCCCATCTCGGGCTCATAATAGTCCGTATCATCAAAGGAGAACCACGGGCTGATCATGTCGATATCGCCGAACGCCTCGGAAAGACGATTGATTATGGGTGCCAGAAGATTCCTGTCACGGGTAATCGTTCCGATGACCAGCTTGGCGGGCGCCGGCGGTCGTAGATGACTCATTGCTGTTTCGCACAAATGATAAAAATGGTGGACGGCCCGACGCCGGGTATGTCCGGTGTCGGTACAGCAATCAGTTTAGAAGGGGCCTGGCTTTTTCGCGTATCATGACAGGAATCTCATTGTAACGGATTTCATATGTCAGCATGCAATGATCACATATCAGCGCGTCTTCTGTCGGGTTCAGGCGAACCTTATTGCGGCATTCCGGGCAGAGCAGGATTTTTAGAAATTCCTGATGTAGCGGCATCGCGTTTCTCCTTGTGTCTAACCGACCGATGAAGATGGTTTCATTATATATTTATGTTGCAATAAAATCAATATGGTTATGGTGCGCCCGGCAGGATTCGAACCTGCGATGTTCAGCTCCGGAGGCTGACGCCCTATCCCCTGGGCCACGGGCGCGAGTTTGTCTTGTGTCTATAGAATTCGAAACGATTAGTCAAGGATGAAAATGGCTGTTTGTTATCGGCGATGGTCTCTGCGTATCCCGGATGCCCCTGGCAAAAAGGGCCTGCATGGCTTCGCCCACAACATATAATGATCCGGCAATGCAGACCGCGTCTTCCGACGGCGTGGTATCATAGGCCGTATTTACCGCAGCGGCGACATCCGAAATGGTTTCAGCAACATGGCCGAGGTCCGAAACGGCTTTCCGGAGTTTTTCAACCGGAAGAGCCCGGTCAATGACCGGCTGGGTGACAATGACGCGAAAAGCGCAGGGGAGGAGTGCTCTGAGCATGGCGCCATAGGCCTTGTCATCGAGAATGCCGATGACAAGGGTGATCCGCCTTCCCGGCATTTCCCGTTTTAGAAAGCGTGCCAGATGGCGGGCGGCCATGAGGTTGTGGGCCCCGTCAATGATGACCGTGGGGGTTGTGTTGAGTATTTCAAGCCTGCCCGGCCATTTGACGGATGCCAACCCCCTTTGAATGGCAGTAATATCAATGGAGACCTGCTGTCGGATCAGTATTTCGCAGGCGGCAATGGTGATGGCTGCATTGCTGAACTGGTGGGCTCCTGCCAGGCCAGTCCGCATGTCGGGCCAGTGATGTGTGATGCCCGTATAGGAAAAGCCGCCGTTGCGGTTCCGTCGGAAATGAAAATCCCGGCCGAGGCGGTAAAGGGGCGCGGATTTTCGGGTCGCAATGGCCTCGAGGGTTTCAATGGCGCTTTTTTGCGTGACACCTGTGACCACCGGCGTGTCCGGCTTGATGATGCCGCCCTTTTCCCCGGTGATGGCCGCGATGGTGCGACCCAGATACATCCGGTGTTCCAGGGAGATGTTGGTGATGATCGACACCTTCGGGGTGAGGATGTTGGTGGCGTCCAGACGGCCGCCCATGCCGGTTTCGATCACTGCCCAGTCCACCCCGGCCCTGCTGAAGATGTCAAAGGCCATGGCGGTGGTGTATTCAAAAAAAGTGGGTTCACGGGTTGGGCTCTGAACCCGGCGGACGGCTTTATAGGCGGTGATGATTTCCGCATCCGATACGTCGCGGCCGTTGATGCGGATCCGTTCATTGAAACGGACCAGGTGGGGGGATGTATATAGGCCGACGGAGAAGCCTGCTTCCTGTAAAATGGACGCCATGGTCGCAGCCACCGAGCCTTTCCCGTTGGTGCCGGCGATATGGACGGCCAAAAACCGCGACTGGGGGTTGTCGAGCCTGTCCAGTATGGTTTCAATAACATCAAGCCCGAGGATAATGCCGTAACGTCTGAGGGCAAACATTTCGGCAAGGCACCGGGAATATTCTTGGTTTGTCATGGCCGGAATCACCATAAGAAAAACCCGGTCGGGTTAAACAAACTCAACCGGGTCATTTTGATAAGGGATCTGGTGGAATCAACCCGACAGAGTTAATCTCTGAAGGATCGCCGGAAACGTTGCTTCTGTTTGGCTTCGGCGATGCGTTGACGCCGTTGTGCCTCTCTTTTTTTGCGTCGTTTCAGTTCGCAGGGTTTTTCATAATTTTTTTTCAGCTTGAGCCGTTTAAACAGTCCGTCATTCTGAATTTTTTTTTTCAAAATGCGCATGGCTTTTTCGAGGTCGTTATCCTCGACCCGCACCGCAATTTCTTTCAAAAAGTTCACCCCTTTTCATATATAAATTTCAATCATTTTTTTATATTTTATATTAATTAGGGTAATATAAACCGGGGTTAATAATTTTTCAAGCAAAAAATGATATGATTTAAAAAAACTGCAATGCCGTTACGGCGCAACGGTCGGAAGCGGGCTACAGCTTGGCCGTCAGTTCCGTGGCCACATCCTTGACGCTTGCCTTGCCGTCTAATGTGATATATTTGATTTTGCCGTTTTTTCCCGCTATGTCCCTGAAATAATAAGATGCCGCCAGTGTCCCGTTTTCTGCGTCGTAATAAATCGAATGACGCTTGTCAATGGCCGCTTCGTCCTGGTCGTCGCTGCGGGCGGAAAGGCTTCCGCCGCATACCCGGCACTTGTCGCCGTCGGGTTTGATGGCGTCGATGAAAATGTTGTTGGGATGGTTGTTGTCGTTGACGCAAAGGCGGCGGCCCATGATACGGTTTTTCGCGATTTCACGGTCGAGAACGATTTCCACGACGATGTCGAGTGCAATCCTGGCATTGGTCAATGCCTCGTGCAGCTTGACGGCCTGGTTTTTATTCCTGGGAAAGCCATCCAGGAGCCAGCCCTTGGCGCAGTCTTTTTCCTGCAGTCGATCCAGAATCATCGGGATGGTGATGTCGTCGGGAACCAGGTCCCCTCGGTCGATATAGCCCTTGGCTTTTTTTCCCAGCTCGGTGCCGTTTGAAATATTTACCCTGAAAATCGCGCCGGACTCGATGTGCGGGGTGTTGTATTTGTCTTTCAGGATGGCGCCCTGGGTGCCTTTGCCGCTGCCGTTGGGACCGAAAAACAGAATGTTCATGGTTGCTGCTCCTTTTTTTAAATTGAATTGCCGAAAGGGTTGCCGCATGATCCGATGCCGCGTCGCCGGACGGATTCATGCGAGTTTGCATTATAAATTCAAAAGAGTTATATTAATCTCAACAGTTTAAAATGTATTAAATATGCCAATGATCGCGCCTTGTCAAGAACGGGTGCGGCACTCCAGGAAATTTTTTACCCGGTCAAGGGCCTCATTGCGGCTATTGATCGGATGCAACAGACGCTGTTCATTGATAAAATTCAAAATTTCGCCGATGAGCGGGGAGGGCGGCAGGTTGAATGCGGACATCACGTCATGACCGTCGATGGGATTTGGTGCCGCAATACCGGGAACAAAACGATCGATATAAGCAGTGATCAGGGTATCAGCGAATGCAATAAACCCGTCGGCATCCGATTTGGAAGCCTTGCCCAGGGCGTCGGCCGCCGCCAGCAGGAGCAGGTCGATGCTGTGTCGGCCGGCTTTTATAAAAAATCGGTTGACGGCCCTCGGGCTCAGGCGGCCGCCTTGATGTGCCGTAAAAAGCTGCAGGGGCAATAAATGATTCCGGATGATGACATCCACATATCGCGCCTGGCTGTTGGAAAATCTGAGATTCCGGCAGATGTCGCCGGCCATTTCCGCGCCGATTTGTTCATGGCCATAGAAATGGACGCGG
>CAYZXZ010000012.1:11717-33723 GCA_964481615.1 uncultured Desulfobacteraceae bacterium
TTTCATCCATGGTGCGTGCCGCGGGTTTGCCGATATCATGGAGCAGGGCCGCGCACTTGAGCAGTGGGAGATTTCCGGGATCAGAAAAATAGCCCATGGCCCGTGTGTCGGTCAGGCCAGCTGATGCCGGCCGATTGAGGATCATTTCCAGAACAGCATAGGTTTTCAGCGTATGATCGAATACATCAAGATCATGATGAGCGTTTTGCGTGCAACCTTTTAAATTTTTGATACCGGGGAAAATGACCGAAGTCATCCGGGTAGCGGCCAGGACCCTGACATAGTCTGCCGATACCGGCGTAGCGAAAAGTTTGATCAATTCGTCCCGGATCCGCTCACCGGCGGATCGGGAGATACGGTCTCCGTCAGCCCCAATGGCCGCAAGGGTCTCGAAGGAAATGGAAAATCTTAGTTCGGCCGCCAGTCGCCAGGCCCGGAGATACCGGACCGGGTCGGCCCGTAGGTTTTCAACGGAAATCATGCGGATGATTTTTTTTTTTAGATCGCTCTGTCCGTTTGCCGGGTCGATGAGGGGGCCGCCGGCCGCTGAAAGTGCCATGGCATTAACGGTAAAATCCCTGGCCATGAGATCCGATTCGATGGTTCCTTCTCTGGCAGCCGTAACGTCGCATTCGATCCGGCCGGATGTGACGCGATACAGATACATGCCGGGTTTGCCCAGTTTAACGACCCGGCCCCCGGCCTGCGCGGCGATTTGTGTTGCCGCGGCCATGGGATCGCCTGTCGTGACGATATCGTAATCCCGGGGAGGACGGTTGAGAAGCATGTCCCGAACCGTTCCGCCGGCAATAAAAATATTTTGCGACCGGGGCATGAAATTTATGTTGATTTGCATTTTTTTTTCATATATTGGGAATATTTTTTAAAAAGCCGTCGATTTTCAGTTTACATCATATCCGGTCGTTTTCAATCGAAAACTCTTACGGCATCCGTCGATGGAAGCGCCCTGCCGCCACAGGAAACAGATTATCGTGCCTGAAAAAGACCATCCCGAACCGGTCAAACTGGGGATAACCGGCGGCGTCGGCTCCGGCAAGTCGGTGGTTTGTGCGTGTCTTGTCGAAAAAGGGGTAACCGTTGTCAGAACCGATGACTTGGCCAGAACAGCGGTCATGCCGGGAACGCCGGCTTACGCGCAGATCGTCTCCTGTTTCGGAAACCGTGTCGTGTCAAAAGACGGTTCCCTTGACCGGAAGCGGCTCAGGGAAGCCATCACCCGGGACCCCGATAAAAAAGCTCTGCTGGAGCGGATTATTCATCCGGAAGTTTTCCGGCTCATGGCCGATGCCTATGGTGCGGCCCGGGAAAAAGGCGTCGAAGTTGTCGCCGTTGAGGCGCCCCTGTTGTTTGAGGCGGGCATGGAAGGCCTGTTTGATGACACCCTTTTGGTCTGCGCGGACCTCGATATCCGCATCCGGCGGATCATGGAGCGGGATCAGGTCACCGGGGATCAGGCCGAGGCGCTGATCGGCATTCAGATGCCGGATGAGGAAAAAAAGAAAAGAGCCGGTCATGTAATCGAGAACAACGGCTCCATGGAAGAAACCAGCCTGTCCGTGGATCGGTTTTATGAAACCTTTTACCAGCGGATACGTCGAAAAAGATCCAAAAATGTTGACACAGGGGAATAAGTGGTATAATTTAGGTTGAAAACGGACCTGCCTTTTGGTGCGCTTCTTGCTTTTCTGCATCAGAATCATTGTTTTATCCGGATTTCCTTCACATACAAGATGAATTTGTGTCTCGGATCAGTTTTCTTATTAATCCATCCCGTCGTTTTTCAGGCCGCCCGCGGTCTGTCGAGCCCGTTGGTGAGCGCCGGGTTCGCACGGCATGAAGCCTATCAGGGTCGGTCTTGGGAATGACTATTGACGTAAACGGCGGGATCCACACAAAAACTTTTATCATCATTTTAACGGTTGCGAGGTATAGAACTGCATGAACATTGTGGAATTAAAAAACAAAAAAATCGGCGATCTGACCAAGATGGCGAAGAAAATGAGCATTGAAAACGCCGGGGGGTTGAAAAAACAGGAGCTCATTTTCGCGATGCTCCAGGCCCACATCGAAAAGAACGGGTTGATTTACGGAGAAGGGACCTTAGAGATCCTGCCCGACGGGTTCGGTTTTTTGCGATCTCCGGACTGCAATTATCTGCCCGGGCCGGACGATATTTACGTATCGCCCTCCCAGATCCGCCGTTTCAATCTCAAGACCGGGGATACGGTTTCCGGACAGATCCGCCAGCCCAAGGAATCGGAACGGTATTTTGCCCTGCTCAAAGTCGAAGCCGTCAATTATGAAGACCCCGAAGTCGCCAAGGAAAAAATTCTTTTCGACAATCTGACCCCCCTGTTTCCCGACGAGAAGATCAAACTTGAAACGGTCGGCGATAATTATACCGCCCGGATATTGGATCTGTTGTCCCCTATCGGTTTCGGCCAGCGTGGCCTGATCGTTTCTCCTCCCCGGGCTGGCAAGACCATGATCCTGAAAAATATTGCCAACAGTATGATCGTCAATCACAAAAATGTCGTTCCGTTTGTTCTGCTCATCGATGAGCGTCCCGAGGAAGTGACCGACATGGCCCGTTCAGTGGATGCCGAGGTGATTAGTTCCACTTTTGACGAACCGGCGGAGCGGCATGTCCAGGTGGCGGAGATGGTCATTGAAAAAGCCAAACGGCTGGTGGAGCACAAGCGTAACGTGGTGATCCTGCTCGACAGTATCACCCGCTTGGCCCGCGCTTACAACACGGTCGTGCCTCCCAGCGGGAAAATCCTTTCCGGCGGCGTCGATTCCAATGCCCTGCATCGGCCCAAGCGGTTTTTCGGCGCTGCCCGCAACGTCGAGGAAGGCGGCAGCCTGACGATCATCGCAACCGCTCTGGTAGATACCGGAAGCCGCATGGATGAAGTCATTTTCGAGGAATTCAAGGGTACCGGCAACCTGGAAATCCAGCTCGATCGCCGTCTGGCCGACCGACGCATGTATCCGGCCATCGACATCAACCGGTCGGGCACCCGCAAAGAGGAGAACCTTCTGGAACCCGATGTCCTGGCGCGGGTTTGGATTCTCCGTAAACTCCTGTCCACATTAAATCCTGTTGACAGCCTTGGTTTTTTGCTGGATAAGATGCATGGCACGAAAGGCAACAAGGAATTTCTTGCTTCGATGAATTCATAGATCAACTTACCAAACGATACAGCAAAGAGGTAGTAGACCATGAAGAAAGACATTCACCCGGAATTCAAGGAAACCGTCATCAAATGCGCATGCGGCAGCGAGATGATCGTCGGATCGACCCGATCGGATATCTCGGTGGAAATCTGTTCCAAATGCCATCCTTTTTATACCGGCAAACAGAAACTGGTGGATACGGCCGGTCGGATTGAACGCTTCCGCCGGAAATATGAAAAATTTCAGGATCAGAGCAACAAATCCTGACCCGTATTCTCCCCCTTGAGTGCTTCCGGATTATCGGTAATCGTCCATGTTTGAAAATTTAGAAGGGATCGAGCAGCGTTTCCACGAGCTTGAGCAACGCCTGAGCGTACCCGAGGTCATCAAGGACCGCGCGTTGTACACCCGGTACATGCGTGAGCACGGTGATCTTGGGCCCATTGTCGACGCGTTTCGTCAATATCGCCGTGCGTGTGAAGAACTTGAGGAAAGCAGGGCGCTTCTGTCCGACAGTGATCCGGAAATCAAGGATCTTGCCCGCCGGGAAATCGAGGCGGTTTCCCGCCGGATCAGCAGCCTGGAAACAGAGATCAAACGCCTGCTGGTGCCCAAAGATCCCAATGACGAAAAGAATGTCTTTCTGGAAATCCGCGCCGGCACCGGCGGGGAAGAAGCGGCTCTGTTCGCTGGGGACCTTTTCCGGATGTATTACCGGTACGGGGAGGCCCGCAGATGGAAATTCGAAACCATGACCCAGCATTTCACGGACGGGGGCGGTTTCAAGGAGGTCATCGTCCTGGTCAAGGGCAAGGGGGTTTACAGCCGGCTCAAATATGAAAGCGGAACCCATCGGGTCCAGCGGGTGCCGGCCACCGAAACCCAGGGTCGGATTCACACGTCCGCAGTAACGGTCGCCATCCTGCCGGAAGTCGAGGACGTGGAGGTCCATGTGGACCTCAATGATCTCAAGATAGATGTCTTCCGGTCCTCCGGTCCGGGAGGCCAGTCCGTCAACACAACCGATTCCGCCGTCCGTATCACCCATCTGCCCACCGGTCTGGTTGTCATCTGTCAGGATGAAAAATCCCAGCACAAGAACAAGGCCAAGGCCATGAAAGTGCTGATGGCAAGACTATATGACCTGGAAATCCGGCAGCAGCAGGATGAAATTTCAGAAAAGAGAAAAAGCCAGGTCGGCTCCGGGGACCGGAGCGAACGGATCCGCACCTACAACTTTCCCCAGGGTCGGATGACGGATCATCGTGCCGGGCTGACGCTCTATCGCCTGGAAAGCATTCTGGCGGGTGATATCGACGAGATCATCGATGCGCTGTCAACTCATTATCAAGCCCAGGTCCTCAATAATGTCGAGCCAAAACAGCTCCATCCCGCTTGAACCCCCCTGGACCATCATCAAAATCCTGCAATGGGCCGCGCCGTATTTTGCATCCCGGGATATCGACAGTCCGCGCCTGACCGTTGAGATCCTGCTGGCGCACGTGCTGGGCGTGGAGCGGATCGATCTGTACGCGCGGTTTGATCAGCCACTGTCCGATGAGGAATTGTCGCGTCTAAAATCCCTGATCCGGCGGCGTGTCAACAGGGAGCCAGTGGCTTATATCGTCGGCCGCAAGGAATTTATGGGCCTTGACCTGTCCGTATCTCCGGATGTTCTGATTCCAAGGCCGGAAACCGAATTCCTGGTAGGCGCGGCTTTGGATGTTCTGCCGGATGCGGCCGCATCTTCGCCCCGGCGGATAATCGACATAGGGACCGGGTCCGGGGCGGTGATCATCGCCTTGGCCCATCATCGTCCGGGACATTGTTTTTTCGCAACCGATATTTCAGCGGCTGCCCTTGGGATCGCCCGGGCCAACGCGGCAGCCGTCGGCGCTGCCGACATTTGTTTTTTCGCCGGCGACGGGTTCGCCCCCCTGGCCCAATACCCTGAAAAATTCGATCTGATCGTGTCGAATCCGCCGTATATACCCAGCGCCCGGATTCCGGAACTCGCGCCTGAAATCAGCCGTTATGAACCATCGGCCGCTCTTGACGGCGGCTGCGACGGTCTGGCAATGATCAGGCAAATCGTGGACTTGGCACCATCGTATCTGAATCCAGGCGGCCGGCTGATGATGGAGATCGGACACGACCAGGGACCGTCAGTGGTCCGCCTGGCAGATGAAACCGGGCGATTTTCAGATGTTGTGTTTGTCAGGGATTACGGCGGTCATGACCGGATCGGGATCATGAGCCTGAAATAAAAATGGCGGTTGAAAAAATGTTTGCGTCTGAAAAAATTTACTGTTATAGATACCCACTTTATCAAGGACCATGACCATAAAACTCACGTTGCCCGATGGACCGCCCGGTGCTTTCCCGGAAAGAAAGTCGGCGGCCTTGAACCGGGTAACGGCGGAAACAACCAAAAAAGGAGAAAGCAATGCAGTATGTGACCATGAAGGAACTGCTGGAGGCGGGCGTGCATTTCGGCCACCAGACGCGGCGATGGAACCCCAAGATGAAAAAATACATCTTCGGGGCAAGAAACGGGATTTACATCATCGATCTCCAGCAGACGGTGAAACTGTTTAAAACCGCCTGTGATTTTATCGCCGATACCGTGGCCTCGGGCAAGTCCGTCCTGTTCGTCGGCACCAAGAAACAGGCCAGGGAGACCATTTACGAGGAAGCCAACCGGGCCGAAATGTATTATGTTCAGAACCGGTGGCTGGGCGGTATGCTGACCAATTTCCCCACCATCAAAAAGAGTATCGATCGGCTTAATCATTTAAACACCATCGAAAACGACGGTTCCATCAGCCTGTATCCGAAGAAAGAACGGATAGGGCTTCAGAAGGAGCGCGTCAAGCTCGACAGCACCCTGGGCGGCATCAAGAACATGAAGTCCCTTCCGGGCGCTATTTTTGTCATCGATACGAAGAAAGAGTCCATCGCGGTGAGAGAAGGCCGGAGGCTCGGCATCCCCATCGTGGCGGTTTGCGATACCAACTGTGATCCGGATGAGATCGATTGGATCATTCCCGGAAACGATGATGCTATCCGGGCCATCAACCTGATCACCTCCCGGATCGCCAACGCCTGCGTTGCCGGAGCCCGGCGGCTGGCCGAAAAGGAACAGGCCCGGGCAGATAAGGAGACCGAAGCGGTCGAGGCGGCCCCTGAGGTCAAAAAACCGTCGAAACCGGTGGAACGCCGTGTGATTTCGACTGGAAAAGAAGGCCCGGTTGTTGAAGTGATCCACAAAACCGCCGCCGCAGTCCATGGCGGCGGCGAAAAGACGTCAGAAGACAAACCAGTATCCTCGAAAGAGGGAGGAGAATAGATCATGACAACCATCAGTGCGGATTTGGTGAAAACACTCCGGGCCCGGACCGGGGCCGGTATCATGGATTGCAAGCAGGCCCTGGCGACATCGAACGGCGACATGGACGCCGCCGTTGATTTCCTGCGCCAGAAAGGACTGGCAACGGCCCAGAAACGGGCCGGACGGGAAGCATCCGAAGGAACCGTTCAGTCTTATATCCACATGGGCGGAAAGATCGGGGTTCTGGTGGAAATCAACTGCGAGACGGATTTTGTCGCCAAGACAGATGATTTTCAAACCTTTGCCAGAAATATCGCCATGCAGATCGCAGCGGCCAGGCCGCTGGGCGTAAACCCAGAGGACATCCCGGAAACGGTCATCGCCAAGGAAAAAGAGATTTACCGGCTCCAGGTCTTAGACATGGGCAAGCCCGAGAAGATGGTCGGCAAGATCGTCGAGGGCAAGATGAGCAAATTTTACAAGGATTCTTGCCTGATGAACCAGGAGTATGTCCGGGATCCCAGCCTGACCATAACCGATGTGCTAAACGATTTTATCGCCAAAACCGGTGAAAAAGTGATGATCCGCCGGTTTGCCCGGTTCCAGATCGGAGAGTAGGAGCAACACATTTTGACGAAACCGGTCTACAAGCGGATTCTTTTGAAACTCAGCGGCGAAGCCCTGATGGGTGATCTCTCCTACGGGATCAGTACGCAGATGATCCAGTTCGTGGCCGAAGAGGTAAAGGCCGCCCATGACATGGGGGTCGAGATCGCCATTGTTGTGGGCGGCGGCAATATTTTCCGCGGCATGTCCGCCGCCTCCAACGGCATGGACCGGGCGTCGGCCGATTACATGGGCATGCTGGCCACCATCATGAACAGCCTGGCCTTACAGGATGCCCTTGAAAAAATCGGCATGCCCACGCGGGTCCTGTCGGCCATTTCCATGCACCAAGTGGCCGAGCCATATATCCGGCGTCGGGCCGTGCGGCACATGGAAAAGGGTCGGGTCGTGATATTTGCCGCCGGCACCGGAAATCCATACTTTACCACGGACACGGCATCGGTGCTGCGGGCCGAGGAGATCCATGCCGACGTGCTCATGAAGGCCACCAAGGTCGACGGGGTTTTCGATTCTGATCCAGAGGTCAATGATTCCGCGAAATTCATACAGGAAATCAGTTATATGGATGTCTTGAAGCGCCGTTTGAGCGTCATGGACTCCACCGCCATATCCCTTGCCATGGACAACGGCCTGCTTTTGATCGTTTTTAATCTCAAGGTCGCTGGCAATATCCGGCGGGTGGTCTGCGGCGAAACCATCGGCACCCGGATCTACGACGCTTCCGCTGAATAGGGGTTGAAGGTTGGAAACGGCGAGATGGGCCGGCAGTTTCACAACTTGTTATCAAACACGGGGTAACTGTCATGATTGAAGATATCAAAAACGATACCAGGGACAAAATGGGAAAGACTCTGGTCGCTCTTCAGGGAGAACTCAAAAAAATCCGCACCGGCCGGGCCTCATTGAACATTTTTGATGACATTCGGGTGGGCTATTACGGGACCCTGACGCCGCTGAACCAGATGGCCACGCTGGCGATCCCGGAAAGTCGCCTGATCACCATTCAGCCCTGGGACGCGACCGGCATCAAGGAAATTGAAAAGGCGATTTTGAAATCGAATCTGGGCCTGACCCCCACCAGCGACGGCAAGATCATCCGGATCACCATACCGCCTTTGACCGAGGACCGGCGCAAGGATATCGTTCGCCAAGTCAACCGGACGTGCGAAGAATACCGGGTGGCCGTCAGAAACATCCGCAGGGACGCCAATGAAATGCTAAAAGAGCTGAAAAAGGAAGGCGAGGCGTCCGAGGACGACGTGTTCAAGGCCCAGGAGCAGATCCAGAAAATCACCGACGAACACATCAAGCAGATCGACGAGATGTACAGGGAAAAAGAAAAGGACGTTCTTGAACTCTAACCCTTCCGATGATTACGGGATCAACCCGTCTAATCTGCCCTCTCATATCGCCGTCATCATGGACGGCAACGGCCGGTGGGCTAAAAAAAGGTTCCTCAACCGGATCAAGGGTCATGAAAAGGGCGCCGAAGTTGTCCGCATGGTGGTCCGGACCTGCCGTGAAATCGGCATCCAGGTCCTGACGCTGTATGCGTTTTCAACTGAAAACTGGTTGCGGCCCAAGGTCGAAGTCAATGCCCTGATGTCCCTGCTGAAAAAATTTCTGGTCGATGAAGCCTCCGAGATGATCGATAACCAGATTCGGCTGAATGTGATCGGCCAGATTGAGCGTTTGCCGGCCGATGTCCAGACAGAGATCCGCAGGGCAATGGACGTCACTGCTCATAATACCTGCATGTGCCTTAACCTGGCCTTAAGCTACGGCGGCCGGTCTGAAATCGTCCGGGCCGTCACTGAAATCGCGGCCCGGATCGAATCGGGCGCATTGAAGGCTTCCGATATCTCCGATGCGGTGGTGGCGCGCCATCTGTATACCGCGGACATGCCGGACCCGGAACTGCTCATCCGGACCAGCGGGGAGATGCGGATCAGCAATTTTCTGCTCTGGCAGATCGCCTATTGTGAAATCTTTTTCACGCAGACCCTGTGGCCGGATTTCACAAAGGATGAATTGATCGGCATCATCAAGGATTTTCAGGGTCGCGAGCGCCGATTCGGCGATGTTGCTCCCCCGGAAAAATACGGTACCTGAGACGCATCCCGCGACGGTCCCATCCGGGATCGCCGCTTCATCCGCCATTCTGCCCGCACGGCCGGCCGATTTCAATAACGATAAAAAGGACGGATCATGCATCTGAAACGCTGGCTCACCGCAATTGTGGCCGTTCCATTTCTGGTGGCCATCATTATTAAAGCTCCGCCAATGCTGTTTGCAGGCTTTATCGGGCTGGTGGCGCTTATCGCCCTCTGGGAATATTATCCCTTAGCCATGTCCGGCAAAATGACCGAAGGCCGTTACCTTATTCCGGCATGGGGCGCGCTGATCGGCTTGGTGATCATCGGGACTGCGGCAACGGCTTGGGTTGACCTGATTCCCGGGCTCCTGCTGATCAACCTGATCGGTGCGGCGGTTTTATCCATGCCCCTTTTCGGACGGAATCCGAAAATCCTGACAATGGTTTCATCCCAGATCCAGGGCCTTGTCTATATCCCCCTGTCTCTTGCGACCATCGTGCTGTTGCGCAACGGGAGCGACGGCGTGGCCTGGGTCTTTTTTCTTTTGTTTATCGTATTTTTAGGGGATGTGGGCGCATTTTACGGCGGCCGCTTTTTCGGCCGACGCAAGCTCAGTCCGGACATCAGCCCTGGAAAAACCATTGAAGGGGCCGTCGGCGGCATGATCACCAGCATTGCCGCCGGATTCGGATTCCAGGCGGTTTTTCTGCCGCACCTGCAAGCGCCCGCGGTGCTCGGGTTAATAATATGCGCCAACCTGGCGGCCCAGGCCGGAGATTTGTTCGAGTCCGAGCTCAAACGGGCCTCCGGCATCAAGGATTCAGGCAGCATTTTGCCCGGCCACGGCGGCATGCTGGACCGTATCGATGCGCTGCTGTTTGCGGCCCCAGTGGTCTGGGTGTTTAAAACATTCATCATGTCGGGCGTTTAACATGCAGCGGATATCGATTCTCGGCGCCACCGGTTCCATCGGGCGCAATACCCTGGCGGTCGCGGAAATGTTTCCGGATCGTTTCAAGGTGACGTCCCTTACGGCAAATGCCAATCTCTCTTTGCTGGCGGATCAGATTCTGCGGTTTCATCCGGATCTTGCGGTGGTAGGCACGGGAGATGACGCCCGCGCACTGAAAAATCGGTTGCCTGCGGGCACCGGAACCGATATTATTTATGGTGCTGACGGATATATTGCCGCGGCGACTCATGACAAATCCGACATTGTGGTTTCGGCCATGGTGGGAGCGGCCGGGCTCATGCCGACCCTGGCGGCCATTGACGCGGGCAAACGGGTGGCCCTGGCAAACAAGGAAACCCTGGTCATGGCCGGCGATATCGTCATGGCCCGGGCCCGGGAAAAAAACATCGAGATCCGGCCCATCGATAGCGAACACAGCGCTATTTTTCAGTGCCTTGCCGGCAACCGGCGCGCGGATCTGCGCCGTATATACCTGACGGCATCGGGCGGGCCGTTCTGGTCCCTGCCGGCTGCCGCGTTTGCCGACATCAAGCCGTCGGATGCCCTGGCCCATCCGACCTGGCAAATGGGGAGCAAGATCAGCATCGACTCGGCAACCATGATGAACAAGGGACTTGAAGTCATTGAGGCAAAGCATCTTTTTGATATCGATCACAAAGACATCACGGTGGTGATTCATCCCCAGAGCATCGTGCATTCCATGGTGCTGTTTGCAGACGGCTCGGTCATGGCCCAGATGGGTCTGCCGGACATGAAAGGGGCCATTGCCTATGCCCTGGCCGGACCCGAGCGACTCCTCATGGAGCTGCCGGTCCCGGATTTTGCCGCCATCGGTCGTTTGACCTTTGACGCGCCGGATCTTGACCGATTCCCGTGTCTTGGCCTTGCGGCCCGGGCCTGTGAATCCGGCGGAACAATGCCGGCGGTTCTTAATGCCGCCAATGAAGGGGCCGTGGCCGCATTCTTAGACAATCGCATATCTTTTGTCCAGATTCCTGCGGCCATCTCCCACGTAATGGACGCGCACGAAATTATTTTGTCGCCGGACGTTGATGCAATTATTGGGGCTGATAAATGGGCACGGCGCGCGGCCCGGGACTGGATGAAGCAAAATGGAAAGGAGTTGCCCGCATGAGCATGGTGCTCGGGTTTATCGTTGTTCTGGGCGTTTTGATTTTTTTTCATGAACTGGGGCATTTCCTCTGCGCCAGGGCGTTCGGTGTTGGTGTTGAAAAATTTTCCCTGGGTTTCGGCCCGAAACTAGCGGCAAAAACCGTGGGTCGGACCGAATACCGCATTTCCGTCATTCCGTTGGGTGGATATGTCAAGCTGGTGGGGGAATCGCCCGACGCGGAAATTGAGCCGGAAGATATCGAAGCGTCTTTTTCCAACAAGCATGTCTTCAAACGCATGCTCATCGTGGCGGCCGGCCCGCTGTTCAATTTTTTTCTGGCCATGGCGATCTTTTTCGGGATTTTCAGCATGGCCGGGGTTATTGTGATGGAGCCGGTTTTCGGCGAGATCCGGGCCGAATCACCGGCGGAAATGGCCGGCCTGGCGGCCCGGGACCGGGCTGTCGCCGTTGACGGCGTACCCATTGAAACATGGACGGAAATGGCTGAAAAAATCACGGACGGCGGCGGCGCGGCCCTGTGGCTTACCATTGACCGGAACGGCGAGATATTTGACGTTCGTGTTACACCGGAAAAAATGCCGATGGAAAATCTCTTCGGCGAGACCATGGACCGCTTCGTCATCGGCGTGACCTCGGCCGGCGAAGTCATCACAAAGCGGCTTACCCCCGCCGCCGCATTGGTTGAGAGCCTCCATCGCACCTACGTGATCACGGAGCTGACCATCGTCAGCGTTGCAAAACTCATCAAGGGAGCCATCCCGGCCGACAATCTCGGCGGTCCCATCCTCATCGCGCAGATGGCCGGCGAACAGGCCCGGCAGGGATTTATTAACCTGTTATTTTTTATCGCCATTGTCAGTATCAACCTCGGTATATTAAATCTTCTGCCCGTACCGGTGTTAGACGGCGGTCATCTTCTGTTTTTTACCATCGAAGCCGTCAGGGGCAAGCCGATGAGTATTCCCATCCGTGAAAAAGCCCAGCAGGTGGGGCTGTTTCTGTTGATGATGCTGATGGTCTTTGTTTTCTACAATGACATCATGCGGTTTTTCTAACTGGTTCAAACCGTTTATAATGAGAAAATAATAAAGAGAAAAGCATGGCTCATCGACTGGAAATCACGTTAAAGCCCGGTCTGTTCGATGCCGAAGGCGAAGGGGTCCGCCGCAAGGCCGGTCGGTATTTCGGCATTGCCCTGGAATTGGTGAAAACCATCCAGATCCTTACCATTGATGCGGCTTTGACAGATCAGCAGGCCGAAACCGTTCGGACTGAAATTTTCACCAATCCCGTCACCCAGGTTTCCGCGTATGAGCCGCTTGCGCTTGAATTCGACTGGTGCATCTGGGTGGGATACAGGCCCGGGGTTAAGGATAATCCCGGCGCCACGGCCGTCGAGGCCATCGAGGATGTGCTGGGCATCCGGTTTTCGATGGACCAGGGAATATATACATCCCGGCGCTACTGCCTCAAAGGCAAAAAGCTGACACGTGGCAAAATCGAACGGATCGCGGCCGAACTCCTGGCAAACGACATCATCCAGCAGGTCAGGGTTTATGCCCGAAGCGAATGGGACCCGGCCGAAGGCATCGGCATGGTCATTCCCCGGGTGCGTCTGGATCACCGGCCCACCCTTACCAGCATTTCCATTGAAAGTGATGCGGTTCTTAAACAGATCAGCGATCAGCGGAACCTGGCGTTAAACGACAATGATATTCCGGTGATCCGGGCTTATTTTAAAGATCCATCCGTACTTGCCCGGCGCCGGGCCTTCGGCCTGGCCGAACCCACGGACGTGGAACTGGAATATATTTCCCAGGCCCGCAGCGACCACTGCAATCACAATACCTTTCAGGGCCTGTTTAGGTATACGGATGCCGGCACGGGGAAGACCGAAATCGTCGACAACCTCTTCAAATCCTTTATCGAGGCTCCGACCCTGGCCCTTGCCGGAAAAAAGGACTGGGTGGTTTCCGTGCTCTGGGACAATGCCGGCGTTGGCCGGTTCGATGCGGACCATTACTACGTGATCACCGGTGAAACGCACAATTCGCCGTCTAATATGGAGGCCTACGGCGGGGCCATCACAGGCATCGTCGGCGTTTACCGGGATCCCCTGGGCACCGGGAAAGGCTCCCGGCTGGTCATGGGCAGCTACGGGTTCTGCGTAGGGCACCGGGATTACGACGGCGATCTTTCGCCCCGGCTCCATCCCCGGCGTTTGCTCGACGGCGTCATCGAGGGGGTCCGGGACGGCGGCAACAAGAGCGGCATCCCCACCACCTTCGGCCAGGTTGTGTTTCATTCCGGATACATGGGCAAATGCCTTGTCTATGTAACGGCCGTTGGCCTGATGCCTGCCGTGGTGGGAGGCCTTCCGGCCGAGCAGAAGACCACTTCCCCCGGTGAGCTGATCTTCATGTGCGGGGGCAGGGTGGGCAAGGACGGAATCCACGGCGTGACCGCCTCGTCCGAGACCTTTTCCGAACACACCCCGGCGGGTCATGTGCAGATCGGCGACCCCTATACCCAGAAAAAAATGCATGATTTTCTTTTGGAAGCCCGGGACCTGGACCTGATCCGCTTTATCACCGACAACGGCGGGGGCGGCCTTAGCTCTTCGGTGGGGGAATCGGCCCGGGATTCCGGCGGTTGCGAGGTATGGCTGGAAAAGGTGCCGCTCAAATACGAAGGCCTGGATCAATGGGAGATATGGGTGTCTGAATCCCAGGAGCGGATGACCGTGGCCGTCCATCCTGAGCATGCTGATGCGTTTCTGGCCCTGTCGAAAAAGCATGCGGTGGAAAGTACGGTCATTGGCCGTTACACGGATTCGGGCGTGCTGCACATCACTTATGACGGAAAAACCTGCGCCTGCATCGACATGGATTTTTTAAAGTCCGGGTTTCCCCAGTGGGAATTCGACGCCGAGTGGCGTTCCCCCGAAGACCGGGGAATGTCCGAGCCGGTTGTCGGCGAGCCATCGGATTATTCC
This sequence comes from uncultured Desulfobacteraceae bacterium, assembly GCA_964481615.1. Classification (GTDB taxonomy): domain Bacteria; phylum Desulfobacterota; class Desulfobacteria; order Desulfobacterales; family Desulfosalsimonadaceae; genus SURF-33. The sequence goes on from CAYZXZ010000012.1 coordinate 26,076, forward strand.
GCCCTGCTGCTCGATATGATGGCTCGGCCCAATATCTGTTCAAAGGAGTGGATCACCCGCCAGTACGACCATGAAGTCCAGGGTTGCAGCGTGATCAAACCCCTGGTGGGCAAATACCGGGATATTAACAGCGACGCGGCGGTGATCCGTCCGGTGCTGACATCGGAGCGCGGACTCGTGTTCGCCCAGGCCATTCTGCCCTGGTATTCGGCCATTGACGCCTTTCACATGACCGCCTGCACCATTGACGAGGCAATGCGGCGCATGACGGCCGTGGGCGGTGATCCGGCCCATATCGGCGGGGTGGACAATTTCTGCTGGCCCAATATCGGGTATCACCCGGAAAAAAATCCAGACGGCAGATTCAAAGCCGCACAGCTGGTGCGCTCCTGCCGGGCACTGGCCGAAACCTGCTTGGCCTACGGCATCCCGTTGCTTTCCGGCAAGGACAGCATGTATGTGGACGGTCACCTGCCCGGCGTATACGGCGAAACCCACAAAGTCTCTGCCCTGGAATCCCTCCAGTTTTCCGCCATCGGCGTGACGGCCGATATCAACGCGTGCGTTACGCTGGATCTCAAGGTTCCCGGCGACAGGCTCTATATTATCGGTGAGACCGCTGATGAATGCGGCGCGTCCGAATATTACGACCGGCTCGGGTATGTGGGCGTCAATGTGCCCAAAGTCGACGGTGATCGGTTTCTGCGCCGCTACACGGCCATGCACGCTGCCATCAGCAGGGGCCTTGCGGCGTCAGCCCACGGGATCTACCGCGGCGGCCTGGGAGTCCATCTGGCCATGATGGCCATGGCCGGGGACTTGGGGCTTTCTGTTGATCTTAACGCTGTGCCGTCTGATGCGGGATTGCGGGCCGATAAAATCCTGTTTTCGGAATCCGCGGGCCGCATGCTGGCGACTGTTGCCCCGGAACACGCCGCTGAATTTGAAAATATCTTCGTCGGCCTTCCCCTGGCCTGCATCGGCACGGTCACGGAAGAACCAGTGCTGGAAATCAGGACAGGAAAGACAAAACTCCTGGCACGGGTACCGGTGTCCAAACTGAGAACCGCCTGGAAAAAACCCTTCGGAGGCCTGATATGAAACGGGTGCGCGCCCTGGTCCTGACCGGATATGGGCTGAACTGCGATATTGAAACCGCTTACGCGCTTGAACTGGCCGGGGCCGCTGCGGAGCGGATACACATCAACGCCGTCATCGACGGATCGGCAAATATCGATGATTTTCAGATCATGGTCTTTGTGGGCGGTTTCAGCTGGGGGGATGACCACGGCGCGGGCGTGATCCAAGCCGTTCGCATGAAAAACAATGCCGGGGACCGGCTGACCCGGTTCGTGGAAAAGGGGAACCTGGTGCTCGGCATCTGCAACGGGTTTCAGACCCTGGTCAATCTCGGCCTTTTGCCCGGTCTGGATGGGGATTATCAGAAGCGTTTGGTGGCCCTGACATTTAATGACTGCGGCAATTTTAGGGATGACTGGGTCCACCTGACCGTTAATGCCGCAACCCCGTGCGTGTTCACACGGGGGCTAGATCGTATCGATCTGCCCGTGCGCCACGGTGAAGGCAAATTCATCACCGATGATATTGTGCTGGACCGCCTGATTTCCGGAAACCAGGTTGTCTGCCGGTACGCCCGGCCGGACGGCTCCCCGGCTTCCGGCGCTTTTCCCGCCAATCCCAATGGATCGGTGTTAGACATCGCCGGAATCTGTGATCCCACCGGCCGGGTCTTCGGACTCATGCCCCACCCGGAAGCCTTCAATCATTTCACCAATCATCCCCACTGGACCCGCATCAATGAACAAATCCGCCGTGGCCTGGCCGATCCCAAATCCCGGCCCGTCACCGGCATCCGTATGTTCGAAAACGCCGTGGGTTTTCTGTCATCCTGAAATCCCTTAAGATTCTAATTTTTTGCGCTTTTCCAAATCGATTTTTTCTGCGGCCTTCCGCTTGGTTATGAGCAAGACTGTTTTGCCCTAATAATTCCAGCCGAAAAACCCGAACGCGAGGATATTCATAATCGTCGGTACGGCATAGATAATGCACATGGTGATAATTTTATTTTTCATTGATTTTAAGCTGATCACCAGAATGATCGCGCAAAAGAAGTGGAAATAGCCGAATAAAAATATCAGCCAGACGCCTTTGAAGGAAAGGTACCAGAACGGGTATTCCCAAACCAGGTGCCCGCCGATATTGAGCAGGCATTCAACAAAAACGGCGAATGCGGAAAAGCCCACGGCCCAGAACCATTTTTCCGGAATGCCCATTATTTTTTCCGTCGTGCTTTCCGAAAGCGTGTGATAATAGACAAGGCCCGCCAGCATGAACATGAAGATGATTTCAATGTTCCAGCCGACCATAACCCGAAGCGCGGTGTCGCCGGGTGTTGTCCAGAAGGCCGATCGCTGGGTAAAATGCATGACCCATCCGTTCCAGGTTTCATTGAAAAAATCGACGCCGAACAGGGTAAGCCCTGCAAAGACGGCATTCCAGTTGCCGGAGGAACGTGCCAGCTTGATTTCCTTTGCGTAAATATAGAGAACAATCATGAGCAGCGGAATGATATACCATTTCACCATCGAAAGGTCTCTTAAGCCGTTTAACGCCTGAATCGTTGCTTCAGTCATGAGTGCCCCTCCTTATGTTTGTTGATATGATGAATCGCGTACAGGCCTAAAGTCAAAAAATCATTCCGGCACATTCCCCGCAAAACAAGCGACGTTCCTCCGATCATCCCTTTTTGTGACGGCCGCGGAAACTTGAAACCGGTGCGCAATAAGGCCCTTCCGGAATTACGGCAAGGCTTTTTCCTGACGAAATAAGCTTGTCAATTAAATTTTGAATATCTTTTGCGGCCGAAGCCGGTGAAATATGCGAGTGGCATCCGGCGATATGTTTTCTTTCCTGTCCATCAAGTCCGGCGGTTAAAATTACCAGCCCTTCATATCCGACTTTTTCAAGCGCTTTGGTCTGCATCTGAAACTGCCACTGGTCTTTTTCGACTGTTTTTGAATCGTGGATGTGATTAAGAAATCCCTTATAATCATCGGAGCGTGTGCACATGATATTGCAGTATTCCTTAGAACCCATGCCCTCCTGGCATCCGCCCGCAGCGATTATCATGCCGCCTTTTTTAACAGCGGGAACAGCGGCGACGATCCCTTTGACGCACTGGTAAAATGTCGCGTCAAGAGGATAGCCGCCGCAGCCGGTTAAAACGACGTCGGATTCGTTCAGGACGGCAGGGCAGGCGTGTTTCCGCACGAAGGCGCAGGCCTCTTTGTGAGCGGCCTCAATGTCTCCGGCAAAAGCTTTTATCACCCGCTTTTTTGTATCAAACACAACGTTGAGGGAAAAATCAACACCGGCAAGTTTTGCAACAGATAGGGATTCCTCGTGGCATGGATTGCCGTCAAGATTGGCATTAGCGACATTCGGGCTGCTTAAAAATTCATAACCGTGAAATGACTGGATGGTTTCAAGGGATACAAGCCCTGGGCAGACCGCTTTTCTGCCGCCGGAAAACCCGGCCATGAAATGCGGCTCAACCAGGCCGGTAATGATGCGAAAACCTGCGTTGACAAAACTTTTGTTCAAAAAAACCGGCATGCCGGAATGGCTGCGACCCGCAATTTTTTCAAGGGCGTCCTGGGCGTCGTGGTCTTCTATCGCATATTTCCGCGCGATGTCACCGAACATGTGTTCGTGTTCTTCATCGGTGCCAGGCCGGTGCATGCCTGTTGCGACAAGGATTAGAATGTCATTTTTTTTTACGCCGGTGGATTCTATTTCATCAAGCATTTCCGGCAGAAATTCCTTATACGGAATCGGCCTGGTAATATCGGAGGCGACAATAACGACCTTCCCATTTTTCCTTTGCCTGAGGGCGGTTTTTAGCGGCAACGCATCAATCGGATGGTTTATGGCATCCAGAACGGTTTGCGCGGCATTGTTCTCAGGTAGCGGATAGGCGGTTTTATATATAATCGTGCCTTCCGGGACCTCAATACCAAGGCGGATAGTGTCAAACGGAATGGAAATGTTCAAATTTTCAGATCATCCCTGTTGAGAATGCGATCATAAACTGGGCCGTGTAATACATCGGCAGTCCTGCCGCTCGGTTGAGAAATTCCTTTTTAATAAAACGGTGACGCGCGACGAATATGTCGGAAAAATAGAAGAGCAGCGCGCCAGCAAAGACAAGGATTCTGGCGGTCGTGTCAAGGCCGGAATTGCTTGTCAGAGCGGCGGCGGCAATGACCATAACGGTGATAATCAGAATATAGGCGATAACCGGCCCGAACATCTCACCGAGGCTGGGCCGCAGCCACAAAAAGACCACCGTGCTCAGACAAAGGCAGACCGCAACGGTAATCCATAAAACAGGCCCCGTGACGCCGAAGTTGAAAAATGCGATGACATACATGATATGCCCGGCAAGAAAGGCCACCAGTCCTGCGGTAAAAATTTTTCTGTTGGAAAAAAATATCAGGCAGACATCGCCGATCAGGCACAGGCACAGGCCTGACAAGATAAGGTGGAAGTAGCTCGTTGACTGGTGCGGCTGAATCATTGCCGTGGCAATAAAAAGCAGCGACAAAAAAGGCTTTGTCATTAATTGGCCGTTCAGCGACTCCTGTTTCGCGAAATAAAGAAGCCCTGCAAGAAGCACCGGTGCGGCGGCGATAATCAGATAACTCATGTTACCTCCTGACGGGAATCAATTGTATCCGTTAGCTCGAATTTTCTATCATCCGGCCCATAAAGCAAAAAAAGCAAACGTGGGTATACACATGATATTATATATGGGAGCAACTTGAGTCAAGTGCATACCCAGGGTAACCGGCTTTGGCTTTTGAAAAATCGGTAACCACCGTAATCATCTGGCGCTTTGGGGGGGCAATATAACTATTCAAAAATATTAAAAAAATCTAGACTTTTGGCTGAAAGTATGCTACCGCTTGATATTATTACCTAAATTTTGCACCGCTTGATGGAAAAAAGTGAAGAAACCATCTGGGAATCCTGTTATTATTGAGTTTAAGCAATTAACCAATAACAGACAGGAGGTTCCCAGATGGCGAGAATACGAGAGCAAAATACCAGGAAAACGTGCAAAGGTAAAGCGCTTACTCAAACTTTTCTTCTACAGCAAATGAGTAAAAATTCAAGGTTTGTCGTTGAAAACCCTTGTCATTGTTGGATTGTTCTTTGAAAAAACCGGAAAAATCTTCAAAATGCGGTGCCACAGATTTTTATTCTAACCCTTGACATCAGGGCTTTTATTCTTTAACTATGGGGTGTCTTAAATAAGGAGGCCCCCATGTTTGCAAGAGTCAAAAAATCAGGACCGCATCAGTATCTCCAGATCGTAGAAAACCGCCGGGACGGGAAGAAAACCGTCCAGCGTGTCATTGCCACTCTGGGTCGAATGGATCAGCTTCAGGTCAAGGGCGATATCGAGACATTGGTGCGCTCCATTTCCCGCTTTTCCGCAAAGGTTCTTTTGGTTCTATCCGGGCGAAGTGATGTTCGCGCATCGGCCAGGAAGATCGGCCCCGCTCTGATTTTCGACAGAATATGGAATGAATTGGGGCTCGGCAATATCATCAGAAATCATCTCGCGGACAGAAAATTTGAATTTAACGTGGAGCGGGCTGTTTTTCTGACGGTTTTGCACCGGCTTTTTGTTTCCGGTTCAGACAGATCCTGCGACAGGTGGCAACGGGACTATGTGATCAACGGGGCTTGTGATTTAAGCCTGCATCATTTTTATCGCGCCATGGCTTTTCTTGGTGAAGAACTTGATGATCAGACGGGCGGTACGCCTTTTGCACCCCGGTGCATCAAGGACCAAATTGAAGAGGATATGTTTCAGGCGCGCCGCGATCTGTTTTCCGATCTTGAGATTGTCTTTTTTGATACCACCTCGATCTATTTTGAAGGCGCCGGCGGCGAGACGCTCGGCCGGCTCGGGCACAGCAAGGATCATCGACCGGATTTGAACCAGATGATTGTGGGGGTGGTGATTGACAACAAGGGCAATCCGATTTGCTGTGAGATGTGGCCGGGCAATATCGCGGATGTAAAGAGCCTGATACCGGTCGTCGAAAGGACAAGAATGCGTTTCCGGATCAAGCGGTTTTGTATTGTTGCCGACCGGGGAATGATCAGCGAGGAGCCCCTGACGTATCTGGAACAAGAGAAAATCCCCTATATCTTGGGCGCTCGACTGAGACGGGTAAAAGAAATCCGGGAACAAGTCCTGTCAAGACCGGGGGCATATCGTGAAGTTTATCCGGAAAGCCGATTATCTAAAGATCCGTCACCTCTGAAGGTCAAAGAGGTGAAAATGGATGACCGCCGCTATATTGTTTGTCTAAACGAAAGACAGGCCCGGAAAGATGCCGCTGACCGGCAGGCGATCATTGATGCCTTACAGGAGAAGCTCAAAAGCAATCCAAAATCACTTGTCGGCAACAAAGGCTTCCGGAAGTATTTGTCCATGGATCGGGATACGGTTTCCATTAATCAACAGAAAATCCAGGATGAGAAGCGATTCGAGGGGAAATGGGTGCTCAGGACGAACACCAGTCTGCCATCAGAACAGGTTGCTCTCAAATACAAGGAACTCTGGCAGGTAGAGCACGTGTTTCGGGATATGAAGTCGATTTTGGATACCCGACCGGTCTTTCATAAAAGAGATGAAACCATCCGGGGCCATGTGTTTTGCAGTTTCCTGGCGCTGGTGTTGCGCAAAGAACTGGATCGCAGGCTGGAAAAAGCCGGTCATTGCTTTGAATGGGCGGATATCAAACAGGATCTTAAATCGCTCCAGGAGATTATGATCGAGGAAAACGGAAAAATCCTTTCGATCAGAAGTGAATGTCTGGGTGTTTGCGGCAAAGTCTTCCAGGCTGTCGGGGTTGCGATTCCTCCGACGATTCGGGAAATGCCATGATCCCAAAATCATATTTTCAAAGAGCAAAGTGTGGTGCAAAGAACTTTTTTGCTGAACTTATTTATCTGTAATTTCGGATTTTTGGCGCGTTACTTGCTTTCCCGCCTTTTCGAGCCAGCCGGTGCGCACATCGGCCTGGGCGTCGAAATCCGGCACATAAGGTTTGATGTCGATTAAGGGTGCGCCGTCGAGAATATCGATGTTGCTCACATAAAGGATGCCGTCTTCGATATTGTCCAGTTGCAGGATGGAAAGGCCCAAGGGATTCGGCCGCCGGGGGGCGCGGGTGGCAAAAACCCCGCGGGTCAGGTCATCCAGAAAGGGCGTCACGTGAAGATCATATCCCCTGCTTTGATGGAAAAGATATAGCAGGATCACATGGGAAAAGCCGTCGAGATCCATCAGGCCATCCCGGAATTGTTCGAACACCTCGACAGTGCCGGCGACGCCGGCGGCCCCCGGCGGCTGGATGGGCATGCCATCGGTTTTTGTAAACGGCGAATGGATCACGCCGATGGGGTTGAATGTGATTGTTTCGGCCATAATGCGCCTCATGTCGAATTAATGGCATACCAAGGCTGAAACCTTATTTATAGAAAAATGTAATAAATAGTGTTTGAACGGAAAAAATTATAATCAATAATAACTGATTGTTATAAA
>CAYZXZ010000013.1:0-30669 GCA_964481615.1 uncultured Desulfobacteraceae bacterium
AGAAGGCGGCCTGCTGAACTCTCGCTGAGCTTGATGGCCGAAGCCACCAGCGTCCTGGTCCACAATGCAAAGGGGAGTTTGAGTTGCTGGGGATCCCCCTCGGTAACCAGGTTGTAGGCCAATCGGATTTGGGAACCAGACAGGATTTCGGGTCTTCCCGGCCTTCTGCCGGTTTTAAGGGCATGCCATCCGCCGGAGCGGTACTTGGCAAGCCAGTCATAAATGCAGGCCCTGGCAAATCCAAGCGTTCTGATGACCTTTTCAGGGCCTTCACCGGCCTGAACACGCTCTACGGCACGTTTCCGGATCTCTTCCATTACCTGGGGGCCGAGTTTTCTTCCGTCTGTTGTTTTCATGGAAGAAGTATATATCGTTAATTGACAAATGTCCAGACAAATATGACCTGATTAGTAATTTAAAAATGTTGTAAATAATATTTTTGATGATCAACATTTCTGATTATTGCTAAAATGTCAAGATTTTATTCGTTCTCTACTCGTAGGGGGTTTCCTGTTGATAAAAAACAGCATTGCGGATAAAGTGCAAACCATGCCGGATAACATCGGCCGGGATTTTACCGGAGACGGGGAGATTGCTTATGGATCATGCCGACAACGCGTATCGAATGGACCTGGAACGTTTGCGCGCTGAAATCGACGCCATCGACCTGAAGGTGGTGGAACTGCTGGCAAAGCGCCAGGAACATGTGAAAAAAGTGATGGCGCTGAAACAGGCTCATCAACTGCCGGTCTATCATCCGGCCCGGGAAGAGGACCTGATTTATGCCCGTCGCCGACAGGCCAGGGACGCCGGACTGGACCCGGATTATACCGAAGAACTCTACCGGATCATCCTGCGGCAGTCTCGGGTGGCCCAGACCGGGCATATGGCCCGGACCGGAATCCGGCCCGGCGCTAAAGTGCTCATCGTGGGCGGGTACGGGGAAATGGGCCGGTATTTTGAAAAATGGTTTACCGGCGCCGGATATGAGGTGCGGCTCATGGGCCGCAAAGACTGGCCGGAAGCCGGTGCGCTGTGCGACGGGATCGATCTGGCCATCGTTACCGTTCCCATCGCGGACACGGCCGATATCATCCGAAGGATCGCGTCCCACCTGCCGCCCGGGGCCGTATTGACCGATCTTACCAGCATCAAGAAGATCCCGGTGGACGCCATGCTGGCGGCCTATGAAGGACCCGTCCTGGGACTGCATCCTCTGTTCGGTCCGACAACATCCACCTTGGACAAGCAAATCATCGTGGCAACGCCGGGTCGCGATCCCGGTTCATGCCAGTGGGTGATCGACCAGCTTTCCGCATGGGGCGCGGTCATCGTAAAAGCAGACGCGGAAGAACATGACGAGGTGATGGGCATTGTCCAGTCGCTGCGCCATTTCGCCACGTTTGCCTTTGGTCAGTTCATAGCCCGGAAAAAGATTCCCCTTGCCCGGACCTTGGAATTTTCAAGTCCCATTTATCGGCTTGAACTCGGGATGGTAGGCCGCCTCTTCGCCCAGGATCCGTCCCTGTATGCCGAGATTATTTTTGCATCCCCTGAGCGGCTCCGCCTGCTTAAGGATTATATCGCCAGCTTGAGCGGCAACCTTGATATGCTCGAGACCGGAGACAAAGCCGTGTTTGTCGCGGAGTTTGAAAAAATCTCCCAATGGTTCGGTCCATTCGGCGAACAGGCCATGCGGGAGAGCTCGTTTCTGATCGACAAGCTGATAGAGCGGTTTTAACAAGATATGGATCTGAAAGATTATTTTGAAAAGACAAAGGACATCGACAAGGAGCTGCCCTTAATCGGATCAGTGTGATCCACCTTTACTGAGGTATTCATGAAATACCAAAAACTGCTCTATTTTCTTCAAAACGTCGGGAAAGACCCCTCGGCCCTGATGTTTGAGGACTATCTGACCGGCTTGAACAACCGCCGTTTCCTGTTGAATTATCTCAAGCACAACATCGACTGGAGCGCGCTTGAAGAGCAGCCGGTCTCTCTGGTGATGATCGATATCGACTTTTTCAAGCGGATCAATACTCAGTACGGGAGTACCGTCGGGGACCATGCAATGGTTCATATCGCCGGCATTCTTAGGGATATTACACGGGAAAAAGGGATTCCCATCCTCTATGCCGGCGATGAATTCATGATACTGCTTCCCGGCCGGACCAAACAGGCGGCGGCGGCCCTTATCGCGGAGTTGTTTTATCAGATTAAAACCCATGTGCTGTTCTCACCCGATGCGGGCGCGGAAATCCCCCTGACGGTCAGCGCGGGCATCGCATCGGCCCCGGATGACGCCGTCAATGGCGAGGATCTTGTCCATCAGGTCAAAAATGCGCTCTATCATGCCAAACAGGCGGGCCGAAACTGCTACGCCGATGCGGGCATGGTCAGCCGCCATGCCGTGTATTACCTTGAAACCGCCGGGATCGTCGGCCGGAAATCCCAATTCGATCAGGTCGGCATGGCATTGAAAAAGTTCGGTGAAGGCGCCGGTCAGATCGTCATTATCGACGGCGCGCCGGGGATGGGTAAAACCAGCTTTATCGATACCGTCAACCGCAATCTGGAAAAAACAAAATACAATATCGTCCGGGTTTCCGGCGTTATTGACGAATCTTATCGGCCCTATTACCTGATCGCCTATGTGGTCATGGCCCTGATGAAAGAGCGGGAAGACGGGGGGGTCGGGATTCTGGAGACCATGACGGAAAAAGAGGTGGACGCACTGGGCCAGATCATCCCCCAGATGATCTCCGGGGCTTCCCGGATACCCGACATCGCTCAACATCAGCGGGAGGAGATTTTCAGGACATTCGCCCGTTTTTTCTCGGCGCTTGCCGGCAAACTTCCCCTGGTGATCTTCGTAGATGATCTCCATTATGCCGACCCTGCATCCCTTCACCTGATCCGCGTGATCATCCGCGCCAACATGGTGCGGTTGTTTATCTGCGGGACCGCCGTCGAAGAAAAGCAGACAAAGTCGGAAGCTGTTCCCCTGGCTCTTTTCCGTTCGGCATACGGAATGGAGCTGGCCCTGCAGAGCATCGTCCTCACCCCGCTGAGTGTCGAGCATGTCGAAAAATTCATCAACATGACCTTTCCGGGCATCGCCATGCCCCATCGTCTGCTTCAGGAACTCGTTGGCATGGCCCAGGGAAATCCGCTGTTTATCATCGAGATGCTCAGAAAGATGATTACGGATCAGAAGATTCTACTCAAAGGCCGGGATTGGAAGATGACGCGGCTTGAAAAACGGTATTTCCCGAAAACCCTGGAAGAAATCATTCAACAGAAAATGAACGTGATAGATGAAGAGAGCAAACGGTTTCTGGAATGCGCATCTGCATTCGGGGAGTCCATATCACTGAGCATGCTGACCGGCAGTTACAGTGAAAAATCTTCACGGATTCATGATTTTTTGAACCAGGGGCTTGCTCATGGTCTCGTCAAGTCGCAATTCCGGGAAAACGATGAAAACATCCGATTTTCGAGTCGCAGTATCCGGGAAATCATCTACGGGGGGATACAGCCGGACCAGAAGCGGCATTTTCATGAAGAGATCGGCATTTATCATGAAAAACTCTACAAGGAGGATTTGCTGCCGTCGGCCGCCCCCCTTGCCTATCATTTCAAACATTCCGGGAACGTGAAAAAAGAGGAGGTATACACGCGGCAACAGGCGGATCAGAATCAGCGGGTTTTTGCACCGGAAGAAATCCCGGAAATACTTGATGATGAAGTGCCCGACGTGGGTGATGCCGAAAAAACGGGAGTGGAAGAACTCGGCGACGCACCACTCGGCGAAGCGAATCTCGCGATTCTTCCTGAACTGTTTCGCACCTTCATGGTCGTCGTGCGCAATATCCGTATGTATCCGGTAGACAGTAAATCCGTGACATCGACCATAGAACACCTCCGCAAGCTCATCAACCGGGTTCTTGAAGAAGTCGATCGATTCAGTATTGTAACGGAAAAGCAGGCGGTTCTGATCAACGGCCGTCAGTTTGAAACAAAGGACGCCCAGGCTGTGGCGGCCCGGATCATTGATTTCTGGGATCAACTCCAGCTAAAGAGTTTGACCTTCAGGAGAGGATTTGACCCGGCCGAACTTCTCCTGGTGATCGACACCATGAGCCGCACGGACCAGAAGGCCATCATCCCCGGTTTCTGGAAGCGGTTTGCCGCGGACCGGCATCTTACCAATATTCTTCCCCGCCAGGTGACCTATACCAAGATCGAAACAGCAACGGACAAAACATCCCCGGAACGGAATGATCCGGATGTGTTTATTGCGGGCGAGGCTATCGATCCGGGCGACGGCGTGGACAGTCAGATCAACGGAGCGGAGCTTAAAATTATTCAAAAGGTTTTCAGCGCCATTCTGGGCGCTTACAGCAAGTTGAAACTCTATCCCGGCAACAACCCGGTGGCCGTGGAAGCCGTCAATCGTCTGCAAACCGAACTGCGGTCCTACTTTGTCCGGCAGCCCGTGCTGACCATCGCCCGTGTTCACAAGACGCTTCTGGTCAACGGCGTCAAGGTGGACACCACCGGATTTGAAACCATGGCCGGAAGTTTTCTCAAATTGTTAAACGTGGTCCGGCTGGGCAGCATCACATTCGTCGCGCAGGTGACCTTTGATGAACTGATGACCTTTGTTGCGACATCGATTCAATCATCGGCCGGTGAAGGCGCCGGCCCGGTGTTCTGGCGCGAAATAGCCGTCAGAAAAAAGATGACCGGCATCCTGTTCAACCGGCGTCTTTACGGCGTTCTGGAAGAAGAGGTCGGTGCTGAGGATCAGGGCGCGGCGGTTGTGCAGGAAATACCCGCGCCGGAAGCCGCCGTTGAGGATGACGACCTCGACCAGATGCCCGAACGCATCCGGGAGCGATATCTCACCGGAGATATGGCGGACGCCGAAGCCATACTCAAACGGCTTTGCGATGCATACCGCACAGCCGATGAAGGAAATCGAAAAGCCGTTATAGACGTGGTGGAAGCGGTCCTGAACCCTTCAAACTGGCGTCCCGCGGCCGCTTATCTGCGGTTTGCGCTGATTCCGCTCCTCCCGCTGCTGCAGGCCGAAAAAAATGACGTATACATCCGGCGGGCCTTCACTCTCCTGAATCAATGCGGAGTCGCCCTGATTCTGTTCGGCGAATATGGTCTGGCGACATGGGTGTTTGCCGGTGTGGCGCAGATTCAGAAAAATCAGGGCGCGGGTGCGGTAATGGAGGAAAAACAAGCCCATCCCCTGGCCGGCCTTCTTTCGCCGCCGGTGACATATGCCCTGTCGGCGGATCTGAAATCCGAGGATTCGGCCCGGAGGCAGGATGCCTATCAGCTCGTCGGTTCCATGGGGACCGCGGTGTTGCCGATGCTGGCGGATCTCATCAAAAAAGAGGAAAAAATGCAAGCCCGGATCCTGGCGGCTGAACTGATCCGCAATTGCCGGGAGCCTGGTGTCGAATTTCTTAAAAAAAACCTGATGGGTGAAAGCAATCCGCTGGAGCGGGCCCGCATTCTGGATGTGATCGATTCCGTGACCATGGATCTCTCTTCTGAATTGGAGGAAATCTTTGCCGATCATAGAGACATTGTCCGAAAGGCGGCGTTCCGCCTGGCCGAACGGTTGCATACGCCGGATGTTATTGCGCTGTTGATCCGATGCGCTGAAAGCAGTGACCCGGACCTGACGGTAAAAGCGATTAACTCCTTGGGGAAGCTCAGGCTTGCAGGGGCCGTCAAGACACTAAGCCGGCTCATGACGAAATCGGATTCAATGGAAGTGCTCGCGGCTGTCTGCCGGGCAATGGGACACATCGGCGATGCCGCGTGCCTTGATCCCCTGATCCGGATTCTGAAACCCGGGCGCCGGTTTTTTTTGAGAAAAAAATATCCGGTATCGGTAAGGGCCGCGGCCGCCTATGCGGTATCGCAGATTCCGGGTCAACCCTCACTTGAATTGATGCGTTCCCTGGCAAATGATCCGGACGATCCGGTCCGGGAAACAGTCCGCGGCTTTCTGGCAAAGACCCATCCAGATTTTTCCGCGGACGGGCATAAAGTTTAAAGCAAATAGAGGAGACGAGAAATGGAACAAGGCAGGATTACCGTATCTCTGGCCCATTTTTGCAAAAACAGCTGCCCGGTCTGCACCCGGGCCAGAGAGAAGGGTGAGGGCGCATTATACCAGTTTGTCAAAATCGAAGAGCATATCTGCCCCATGTGCCGTTCGTACAAAAAGGTTTACGGCGTGCCGGCCCATGAGAAATGCGAATAACAGCCTTGTTTTATTGACAGCCATCCACCCGATGGGTATTATGGCCGGAATTTTGTTCAAGAGGTTCGATTCTTTCGGGATCCGGCCGCATCCCTGGAAAATATGAAAGCTGTCCGCATCGGGAAATCAGGAGAATGATTAAACAATCGGTTGTTGTTATCGGCGTTTTGGGAATGCTGCTGCTGGCGTGCCCAGGGTTCGCCTTGGAAGCGGATGTGCCCACTTACGGCCTGGAGGATTTGTATGGCCTGGCTCTGGAGCGTTCCGAGGAAATCCGCATTGCAAAAAATTTGCATCTGATCGCCCTTCAGGATGAAAAGCGCGCTTTTTCTGTTCTCCTGCCCACCCTTTCGGCTTTTGGGGATTATATCCATTACAGCGAGGGCGGCGCCATCGCGCCGGAATACGGTTATGAATACGGGGTGAAGCTTAAGCAGCAATTCACTCTCAACGGCCGGGAATTGATCGCCTTGCGGGCCGCCCGGGATACTATACAGCAGCGCGCATACGATATGGACGCCGTAATCGAGAACTTTCTCTTCAGGGTGGCTTCGGCGTATTATGACGTCATGAACCTGAAAAAACGGGTGGATATCGCCAGGGCCAACGTCGGACGACTGGAGGAACACAAGCAGGCCGTCATCAAGAAACGGTCTCTTGAGGAAGTACCCGCAACAGATCTTCTGCGAACCGAAGCCGAACTGTCCGGCGCCATGGCCGAGCGGATCAATACGGAAAACATGCTGATATACGCCCGGTCCAGTCTCTCACGAATGCTGGATCTGCCGGGTGATTATGAGCTGTTGCCCGCGGGCGGGAATGGCGCGATCACCGTCGTCGACCCCCTTGAAACGCTACTCGATGTCGCAATGAAGCATCGTACCGATATCCAATCGTTGAACATGGCCGTTCGGCTGGCGGATGCAAGTATCGACATAACGAAAAGCGAATACTGGCCGGTACTCTCGTTTGAGGCCGGGTACAAGGTCCAGGAGACCGAGCCGTCATATCTTGCCCAGGATGACACCCTCTATGGCGCGGCCGGGATCAGCATGGTGCTTTTTGACTGGGGGTTCCGCAAAGGGGCCATCAGCCAGGAAAAAGCCGCCCGCCAAAATGTCGAGCTTCGCTTGGCGACCCTGAAAAAACAGGTGGCCCTTGAGGTCGAGCAGGCATACCTAGCCATTCGCGCAGCCCGGCAGAATATACTGGCGTTAAAGGACAAAGTGGCGTTTTCCCGGGCCAATTTCGAAGCCGTGTCCCTGATGTTCACTCTGGGCCAGGCCGACAGCCTAGATGTGATGGATGCCAATACCCTTCTGCAGAATTCGGCGAGGGAGCTGGCCGAGGCCGAATACCATTTTGAACTTTCCAGGATCAGTTTGCAGCGGGCTCAGGGCGTTTTTCGAAAAGCAGTAATGTGAGGCGGTCATAAATTTATAACTGTAGCGTAGTCGGGAATGCTGAAGATGACATATGAAAATCCGGAGAAAAAGGTGGAATCAAAGGGCCGGGTCTGGCTGAAACGGATCTGGGGCGTGCTGCCGGTTCTGGTGCTGATCGCCGTCATCATGGTCCTTTCGGGCATGATCAAGTCGAAAACCGACCGGCTTGAGGCTGCCAAGAAGGGATTGCAAAGTCTTCAAGGCATGCAGCTGGCCGTGGCCGAGATCGATCGCGTGGTCGCCGCCCTGAAGACATCCGATGATCAGAATCACGCCATCCGTGCATTGTCGACCGAGCTGGACCTTACCGCGGACCAGGCTAAGGCCGTGCTCCATATGCCACTGTCCGCGCTGGTGGGGTTTGAGCGGGACCGGCTCGCCGGCCAGATCGAGTATGTGGAAAAACAGATCGCTGCCAAAAAACTAGATATCCCCGCCGCCTCCCCGTATGTGAACGTGGTCACGCTGGCCCTGGAACCGGTCATCATGTCCGACCGGATCAATCTGCCCGGCATAGTGGAACCATGGATTAAATTCAATATCGTGGCCGAAGTCCGGGGCCGGGTGATTGAGAAGCGGATGGAAAAGGGGACCCGTGTCAGGGAAGGGGACATAATCGCCGTTATCGATACCCGTGACTATGAAATCGCCGTTGACGCGGCCCGGGCATCTTACAATACGGCCCTGGCATCGAAGAGACGGATTGAAAAACTCTACCGGGAGCAGCTCGCCTCCAAGTCCCAGCTCGATGACATCACAGCCCAGCTTGAGCGTTTCAAGGCGGAACGCGACAGTGCCGAACTCAAGCTCTTGCGCTGCACCATAAAAAGCCCCATCAGCGGAGTCATTAACAACGTCCATATCGACCGGGGCCAGTATCTCGACTTCTCCGATCCGGTGGCCGAGGTCATGCAGATCGACAGGCTCAAGGTGAATGTGGGAATTCCCGAATCGGATGTGACAGCCGTCAGAGCGGTGGACGATTTCGAAATCAGGATCGATGCTTTAGACGGAAAGGTCTTTTCCGCCCGGAAGTATTTTCTGGCCAGGGCCGGTGATCCCATGGCGCGCCTTTATTCTCTGGAGATCGAAATCGACAACCCGGACGAAGAAATCCTTCCGGACATGTTCGCCAGGGTGGAGATTGTTAAAAGGGAGGCCCACGACGCTCTGGCCGTTCCGTTGTATGCCATCATTTCCGTAAATGACGTCCAGACCGTTTACGTCCTGTCCGATAAAACGGCCCGGGCCAGGACGATTTCAACCGGCATCCAGGAAGGCTGGATGATGCAGGTGACCGAAGGCCTGGAACCCGGCGATCAGGTGATCGTCGCGGGCCACCGGCGGGTCAGCGACGGCCAGAAGGTCAATGTGGTCCGCACGGTTACCGATATGGCGGATCTTTAAGGCGTCTGCGGGCCCGGCATCCGCCCATTGACGCCGGACCGAATGAAAACGAAAAACAGCATCCGCCAGGGATTGTAGGATCCGTAAATCAGGAGGCGACAGAAAAGTGATCGTTTCAAATACCGCCGTCAGAAACCGCGTCAGCGTGATGGTCCTGGCGGTCATTATATTGATCTTCGGTGTTTATTGTTACAATAAAATCCCCCGGGAGGACGAACCCGACATCACCATCCCCTACGTGTTCGTGTCCACCCCTTACGAGGGGGTGTCATCCGCTGATATTGAAACCGCCATCACTATTCCCATCGAAAAAAAGCTCAAGGGACTCGACCGGGTCAAAAGCGTCAAATCCGTCAGTGCCGAAGGAATTTCCAACATCAATATCGAATTCATTCCGGGCACGGATATCGACGCGGTACTCCAGAAGGTCAGGGACAAGGTGGACGAGGCCCAGCGGGTTGGGCCTGCCCCGTTCGCGCCCATTCGATGCGAGGTCGCTCGCGGTCAAACCCATATTCGTCTATTCCCTGTCCGGAACCAGCGGCATTGCGGTACTCAAGAAAATTGCCGACGATCTGAAAGATGATATCGAGGCCATCCCCGGTATTCTCGAGGCCATCGTCACCGGCGGCCGGGAACGGGAAATCGTCATCGAGGTCGATCCTGACAAGATGGCCTATTACCGGATTCCCATCACCTCTTTCGAGCGGGTGGTGGCGGGCGAGAACATCAACACTTCCGGGGGGGCCATCACCCTTGGGGACGGTCGTTACCAGCTCCGGGTTCCCGGAGAGTTCATCCACCCGGATGAGCTTTTCGGACTGGTGATCGATAATTTCAACGGCCGGCCGGTCTATCTCAAGGACCTGGCCCGGGTGGTGGACGGGTTCAAGGATGAAGAAAGCCGGTCCCGTCTGGACGGCCGGGAAGCCGTCAATATCTCCGTGAAAAAACGGTCCGGGGAAAACATCATCGAGATCGTGGACGCCATCGACCGTTTGATCGAAGATCAGCGGTCCTACTGGCCCGCAGGCACCCAGATCGTCAAGCTCATGAACAAGGCCGAGGATATCCGGATGATGGTGGCCGACCTGGAAAACAACATCATGTCCGGCTTGGTTCTGGTGGTGGCGGTAATCCTGTTTTCCATGGGAATCCGGAACGCCACCCTTGTGGGTCTGGCCATTCCCTTCTCCATGTTTTTGAGCTTCATGGTGATTTATGCCCTTGGCATCACGTTTAATATTGTGGTGCTGTTTTCCCTGGTACTGGCTCTGGGCATGCTGGTGGACAACGCCATCGTCATTGTGGAAAATATATACCGCTACATGGCTCAGGGAGTCCCCCGGGTGGAAGCGGCCATGCGTGCCACATCCGAAGTGGCTTATCCGGTGATCGCGTCCACCATGACCACCCTGGCGGCTTTTTTCCCCATGGTATTCTGGCCCGGGATCATGGGCGAGTTCATGTCATATCTGCCCATTACGTTGATCATTACCCTGTCTTCCAGTCTTTTCGTGGCCATGGTGATCAACCCGGCCCTTGCCGCGTTTTTTATGAAGGTAAAGAATAACAGCGGCATCATCAGGGGCAGTTCCAGTGCGGATGAGATTCAGGCCGCGGGCGAACGGCCCGTTGCCGTCTCGGGCAGGGTCCTGGTCATTTACCGGAACCTTCTGATGTACGGGCTCCGGCACCGCATGATGGTGGTGACGGCTTCGTTTTTATTGCTGATCATCCTGATGCAGGTCTGGAAACTGGTCATCGGGCTGGAAAAGCCGGTGGAATTTTTCCCGACCATCGATCCCAAAAACGCCTATGTGAATGTGGATCCGCCCGAAGGGGCGGACATGGACTATATCGACCGGATTATCCGTAATACCGAGCTTGCCGTTACCGGGGCCTGCGCCGCCGATGACATCAATGCCGGGGCCTGCCCGGCCGGCGTTTATGAAACCGCCTACCGGCCCCAGACACATGTCATGCGAAGCGGCGAGACCGTTATTGGACCTACCGACATCGATAATATCGCCCATATTTATGCAACGGCCAAAAAAAAGGCCGGCAGTTCCCTGTTTTCGCAATATTCGGATAACCGGCTGGGTATCGAGTTCATTGATTTCGAAAACCGGAAAACTCCCTCGGCCAATGATATCGAGAAGATACGCGAGCGGATCAGGGACATTCCCGGGGCACAGATCACCGTTGCCGAACAGCAGGGCGGTCCGCCCACGGGCGCGCCCATCAACATCGAAATATCCGGCGATGATTTCCGGATCCTCGGGGCCATCGGCCGGGAGGTACGGGAAATCGTATCGAAAATCCCACACGTGAAGGATGTCCGGGATGATTATATGGATGCCCTGCCGTCGGTCCAGGTGGATATCGACCGGCAGAAGGCGGCCCTGTTCGGCCTGACCACGGCCGCCATCGGGTCCTCGCTCAAGACAGCCTATAACGGCCTCAATGTATCCACCTACCGGGAGGCCGGGGAAGATTACGATATCACCGTCAAGTTCACCGAAGACCACCGCCGGGTGACCGACGTGCTTCGCAAAATCATGATCCCCACGCCCGTGGGTCAGCTCGTGCCCCTGACCACCATCGCCGATATCCGGTATGCCGGGACCATCGGAGACATCAACCGGATCAATCATCAGCGGGTGGTGACCGTGAGAGCCGATGTTGATGAAACCAGGATCCCCGGCGCGGTGGCCAAGATGCAGGCAGAGGCCATACTCAAGGATTTCGTCCTGCCGCCCGGATACGACATCACCTTTACCGGCCAGCACGAGCACGAGCAGGAATCCAAGGAATTTTTAAGCCGGGCCCTGGTGATCGCCATTTTTCTGATCTTTCTGGTGCTGGTCACCCAGTTCAATTCCATCAGCCAACCGGTCATCATCATGGTTTCCGTGATCCTTTCCCTGGGCGGTGTTTATCTCGGTCTGGCCCTCATGCGGTTTCCCTTCGGGATCATCATGACCGGAGTGGGCGTGATCTCACTGGCCGGCGTGGTGGTCAATAACGCCATCGTGCTCATCGATTACACCAACAAACTGCGGGAGCGCGGCATGGCGCTCCAGGATGCGATCATTTTCGCCGGCGCCACCCGGTTGCGTCCGGTAATGCTGACGGCCATTACCACGACGCTGGGCCTGATCCCGATGGTGACCGGCATTTCCATTGATTTCCGGAATCTGAAAATCGCGCTGGTGAGCGAGACCTCCCAGTACTGGCAGTCTCTGTCGGTGGTGGTTATTTTCGGACTGATGCTGGCCACGATCCTGACTCTGGTGGTGGTGCCGACACTTTATTCGCTCTTTGGAGAGGCTCCGGAATGGGCCGCTGAAAAATTCGGACGGATTAAAAAATGGTACTGGCGGCCTTTTGCGGCTTGATGGCCGCAGACGTCCTCGCCGCCGGTCCCGCAAACATCAGCCTTAGAGACCGACAGGTTGTGTGGAAAGGGAAGGCAGGGTTTCAATGGATGAAGCGGGTATCCGGCTGGCTGGTTTTTTCGGTGTGCTGATGGTCATGGTGCTGTGGGAGCGGCTGGCCCCACGAAAAAAACGGGTGGACGTTTTGCTCCGGCGGTGGAAGGACAATCTCGGACTGGTGGCGGTCGACACGCTGATCGTGCGGCTGCTGATCCCGGTACTGCCCGTTTCACTTGCCCTTGCTGCCGCTGAAAACGGGTGGGGGATACTGAATTATCTTGATTGGCCGATGGCGGTATCCTGGGTCGTCACCGTCATGGTTCTTGATTTCATCATCTACATCCAGCATGTCCTTTTTCACGTCCTGCCCGTACTCTGGCGGCTTCACAAGGTGCATCATTCGGACCTGGATATTGATGTGACCACCGGTGTCCGGTTTCACCCCTTTGAAATCCTGATTTCCACGGGGATCAAACTCGGCGCCGTTGCCGCGTTCGGGTTTCCGGCCGGCGCGGTGCTGTTTTTTGAAGTGTTGCTCAATGCCACTTCCCTGTTCAATCACTCCAACGCCTATATCCCGCTGAAACTGGATCGGATAATCCGCCTGCTGATCGTCACGCCGGATATGCATCGGGTCCATCATTCCATCATCATGAAAGAATCGGACCGCAATTTCGGATTCAATCTTTCTTGGTGGGACCGCATTTTGGGAACCTACCAGGCCCAGCCGTCGGCCGGACATGACGGCATGGTCATCGGCCTGGCCGATATCCGGCAGGCCAATTCCTTTTTCCGGCTTCTGGCCATGCCGCTCGTAAAGCCCGAATCATCCCCGTAACGGCAACAGGACCGTTAATGCCCTTGTAAACGGCCCCTGGGTGTGGTACATGCCGAAAGGGTTGTTTAATCGAAACTCGCGGCCTTCAACCGCAGCCTCAGAGGAACCCCCTTTGCCTTAAAAGTATCATTTTATCAAAATTAAGGATCGCTTATGGACATCCGGCAGACAGCAACCGTAGCCAATCAGGCCGCCATCCGGCTTGCGGCCGTGAGCACGGATACGAAAAATGCGGCCCTGGCATCCATCGCTTTGGCCATTGAAGCGGGCCGGGAAAAGATCTCAGCGGCCAACCGGGCCGACCTGGAACGGGCCGAAAAGGAAAACCTGGCGGCCCCGTTGTTAAAACGGCTTAAATTTGATCATGACAAGATCAGCGAGGCGGTATCCGGCGTAAACAGCCTGATCCGACTTCCCGACCCCGTGGGAAAGACCCTGTCCGCAACCGAGCTTGATACCGGCCTCGAACTCTACCAGGTGACCTGCCCCATCGGCGTGATCGGCATTGTTTTTGAGTCCCGTCCGGACGCCCTGGTCCAGATATCGTCGCTCTGCCTGAAAAGCGGCAACAGCGTGCTCATGAAGGGCGGCTCCGAGGCGGCCGAGACCAACCGGGTCCTGGCCGACATCATCAACCGGGCCGGCATCGACGCCGGGATTCCCGAGGGATGGCTGGCCCTGCTGGAGGCCCGCTCGGATGTGATCGATATGCTGGCCTCAGATGACGTCATCGACCTGATCATTCCCCGGGGCAGCAATGCCTTTGTCAAATACATCATGGACAACACCAACATTCCGGTGCTGGGCCATGCCGACGGCATCTGCCATGTCTATGTGGATAAGGCCGCGGATGTGCAAATGGCCGAAAGGATCGTGGTTGACAGCAAAACCCAGTACGTGGCGGTCTGCAACGCGGCCGAAACCCTGCTGGTGCACCACGATATCGCCGCTTCCGTGCTGCCGGCTCTCCGGGACGCGCTTTCAGCAAAGGGGGTGGAAATCCGGGGCTGCCCGCAAACCTGTGGGATTATCGATGTCAAACCCGCCGTTGCGGAGGACTGGTCCACCGAATATCTGGACCTGATCATTTCAGTGCGCGTTGTGGCGGGCTTCGATGATGCCATCGATCATATCAACCGATATGGTTCGGGCCATACGGATGTCATTGTCACCGCGGACCGTGAAAGGGGAATGCGCTTCATGGATCTGGTGGATTCGGCAGATGTATTTGTCAACTGCAGCTCCCGGTTCAGCGACGGGTTCCGCTACGGCCTGGGAGCCGAAGTCGGCATCAGCACGAACAAAATCCACGCCCGTGGGCCGGTGGGGCTGGAAGGGCTTGTCATTTACAAATGGCGGATGCTGGGCAACGGTCATATTGTTGCCGACTATTCCGGAAAAGACGCCAAAAAATTCACCCACAGGCGTATTAATACATGATCACCCTGCTCGATTACGGCGCGGGAAATGTGCGCAGCGTGATCAACGCCCTTGAAAAACTCGGGGCCGCGGTCCGGGTGGCGGCTTCCCCCGGTGATATCCGAAATGCTGAAAAACTGGTGTTTCCCGGGGTGGGCAATTTCGGCAACATGATGCGGGTGCTCAATGAGAAAGGATATGCCGAGGCACTGGTCGCCTATCTTCGGGCCGACCGGCCGTTTCTGGGGATCTGTCTGGGCCTTCAGGCACTGTTTGATTTCAGCGCGGAAGCACCGGATGTCCGGGGTCTTGGCATCATCCCGGGCACAGTGCGGCGGTTTGATGTTGATCTGTCCGTTCCGCATATGGGATGGAACGGCGTCAATATCGTCAAGGATTCAAAGGTTTTTTCCGGGCTGACCGGCCATGAGAAATTCTATTTCGTCCATTCCTATCACGTGGTGCCCGATGACAGGGCCTGCGTGCTGACCACCACCGACTACGGGTGCGAATTCGTCAGCGCCGTGCAGCGGGGCCATCTTATCGCCACGCAGTTCCACCCGGAAAAAAGCGGCGAGGCCGGGCTGGCGGTCCTGAAAAATTTTCTCGCGCCGTCTTCTGGCGTGCGCCTTCCCCGGTTGAAAATGGGGAAAACCAGCCTGGCAAAGCGGATCATCGCGTGTCTGGATGTCCGGGCCGATGACGCCGGCAAACTGGTGGTCACCAAGGGAGACCAATACGATGTCCGTGAAAACGGCAAGGTGCGCAACCTCGGCGCGCCGGTGGATCTGGCCCGGCGGTATTACACGGAAGGGGCCGATGAGATCACGTTTTTAAACATCACGGGATTTCGGGATTTCCCTTTGGAGGACCTGCCCATGCTGGCGGTGCTGAGGGAAACCTCCCGGCACGTTTTCGTGCCGCTTACCATCGGCGGCGGCATCCGGGAATATATCGACGCGGCCGGCCGTTTCTATTCGGCCCTTGAAACCGCGGACCAATATTTCCGTTCGGGAGCGGACAAGGTCTCCATCGGCAGCGATGCCGTAACCATCGTGGAAAATTATCTTAAAACAGGCGTTAAAACCGGCAACAGCGCCATCGAGCAGATTTCGAGGGTGTACGGCAACCAGGCCGTGGTGATCTCCATCGATCCCCGGCGGGTCTATGTACATCGTCCTTCGGATGCGGATCACCATGTCATCAAAACTGATGAAGCAGGCCCGGACGGCGAACGTTACTGCTGGTTTCAGTGCACGGTCAAAGGGGGCAGGGAAGGCCGTCCCGTTGATGCGGTCACACTGGCCCGCATCTGCGAGGAACTCGGGGCCGGTGAAATCCTGCTCAACTCCATTGACCGGGACGGCACCCACGCCGGTTTCGACATTGAGATGATCCGGGCGGTATCGGATGCGGTCTCCATTCCGGTGATCGCGTCTTCCGGCGCCGGATCCGTCGAACATTTTATCGAGGTTTTCGAAAAAACAAACGTTGAAGCGGCTCTGGCCGCCGGCATTTTTCACCGCAATGAGGTGCCCATCGCCGCGGTTAAAGAATTCCTGGAAGGAAAAGCAGAGGTCCGGGCGACACACCTCGGAAAAACAGGGGCTCAACCCCATTAATACCCAACGTAAGGAGGTCGCATGAAAAGATTATCCGTTTTGTTGTTGTGCGTTGTCTCGGGGTTTTTTCTGATTAGCGGGTGCGGTTCCAGCAGTTCGTCATCAACGGAAACAGCGCCTCCCGTACTTTCACCCGGAGATACGGTTTCCGTTAAGCTAATCCAGACCACCGACGTCCATCACAGAGCATCCGGGACCGGGTCTTCCATCACCTACAGCCCCATGGACGGAATCGACAGCTCGGGACCCGGCGGCGCCGATCAAACTGAAGGCGGCTATGCGCGGCTGACGACAAAAATCAATGCGCTGCGCCAGTCCGCCAAAGACGCCGGTTTGCCCACCCTTCTGGTGGATTCGGGGGATTACCTCATGGGAACCGTTTATGACCTGACCCTGGGTTCCTCGCCGGCAGCCTTTTATTTCATGGAGTTCATGAAATATGATGCGATCACCATGGGGAATCATGAATTCGACTACGGCCCGGCGGGTCTGGCAGCGATTCTCAATAATGCCCGGGGTGAGGATGGCCAGGGATTTACGGTTCCCATCGTTGCCACCAATATGGCGACCGACGGGGAAGCAGGTACGGCAGACGACGATCTTGAGGCCATCATCGACGCCGGCGTCATTCAAAACACAATGATGATGACGCTCGATAACGGTCTGAAAGTCGGCATCATCGGTCTGTTCGGCAAAAACGCCCAGGCCGATGTCCCGCAGTCAGCACCGGTGACCTTTAATCATGATTTTGATTTTATCCAGTCAAAAGTCGATTATCTAAAAAATGATATGGGCGTCCACATCGTGATTGCGCTTTCACATTCTGGTATCACGCAGCCGGGTGATAATCCCGGGGGCGATGATTATGTCCTGGCCCAGAATATCACCGGAATCGATGTGATCGCATCCGGCCATGAGCATGAAATGACCGAAGAGATTGTCGAGGTTAACGGAACCCGAATCATTTGCGCCGGTTACTACGGACGCAGCGTGGCCGAACTCGATCTCACGGTTGTCATCGGCACCGGTGTAACAGATGCTACTCTTGCCAACCATGCCATTGACGACAGTGTTGCCGGCGATGAGGTGATGCACTTTATCGTGGGGATGTTTGATGGCGGCATCAATAGCGAGCTGGCACCCCAGCTGGGTATCGGCATCAACGACGTGATTGCCGGGTCAGGGTCGCCGAACCTCGGCAAGCCCGTCGGCTCGAATGAATCGGGCATCGGCAATCTGGTTGCCGACTCTCTCAGGTATATGCTTGGCGGAAGGGAAGGCGCCATCGGGATCGTTGCCAACGGCGTTATCCGAAACGGTTTTGCCGCAGGCCAGCAGATCACCTTTGCCGACATGTACAGCGTGCTGCCCCTGGGCATGTCGCCGGATCCCGCCAATCAGAATATTACGGGATACCCGCTGATGCAGGTGTATCTGTCCGGAGCGCATGTAAAAAATGCATGTCAGCTTGCCGCTTATATGATTGCGGCCGAAGATGATGCGCTCATGGCCCAGCTTGCCAATCCTGTCCATCCGTTTCATGATCTCTATCCCGCTCTGCTGAATCTGAAATCCTCATATTATCTGAACATGTCGGGCGTGCAGTACATGCATTTTGAAGCGGAGGGTCTCTACCAGCTTGTGCCAGGATCGGTCAAGGTTTACAGCGGCCTGGATTTCAAATCTGAATTCCCGGCGGCTGCTATCGATGAAGATGCGCTTTATCCCTGCGTGTTGGATATCTACATGTTCATGGTCATGAAGAGCGATGGGCTTCAGATGCTTTTGGCCGGCCTCGGGTTGCCCGTCACGCCGGTTTTTGATGACGGCACACCCATCACCCTGGCCAACATGATGAATGCAAGGCTGGACAGGGATCCGGCAACCGAAGGCGTCCAGGAAATCAAGGAATGGATGGCGTTTTTGCAGTTTTTGACCGCTGGTGCGGATAAAGGCGGTTTTGCAGGCAACATCATTCCGGAGGGAAATTATGGCGAAGCGGCTCTTGCCTCCGGCGATACAAGCCGTGTAACGGAAGTTCCTGCGCCGACTCCGTAATAAAACAAACGCAGGCTTACGGTCAGTAAGTTGAGGAGTCGACGACGCGGCCAACGCAGATGCCGCTTGAATGCAAAATGGAATGACATACCGGCCGGCATGGAACCTGATGTTCATCATCGCATGGAAAGGACTTGGAAAATGGACGAAAACACCCCCCATCCGCAAAAAATCCAGATTAACACCCAAGATGAGATGTCCCGAGGCCGGTTCAGCAATTCCATGCTCGTGACCCACAGTCCCGAGGAATTTATCATCGACTGGCTGGTCAACTCGCCATCGGGAACGCATCTGGCATCCCGGGTCATCGTCACCCCCGGACACATGAAGCGGATCATATCCACGCTTTCGGCCAATCTTGCCAAGTATGAACAGACATTCGGCCAGGTCCAGGCTATCGGTCCGTCGGACCAGAAGTTTCATTGAGCATCTTCCTAAAAGGCACACGAACACCCAAATCTGGATTTTTTTACGAAGCCGTCCTGTTTGATCAAAATAAATCGGTGTTGTTTTTAATGCTGGACACAGTGGCAAAATGGCGATGAGTTTATGGAAACGACTGGGTCGCTCCCTGGGCCGGATTTTTATTCTGCTGGCAATGGCGTTGGCAGGGATGTGGGCGGCCTTTTCCCGTCCCACATGGACCGGGTTTGAAAGATTACAGGAGCGCATCATGCCGGATACGTCTCTTTTGCGGCAGCATGTTGAAATGCTTTCCATGGCGTTTGCGCCGAGGGATTACCGCCATCCGGAGAACCTGGACCGGGCCGCCGGATATATTCGCGGGCATTTCAAGGCTTCCGGGGCAACGGTTTATGAGCAGCCCTTCGTGCATGACGGTATCACCTATAAAAATGTGATCGCGGAATACGGCCCGGCCGGCCAACCGGCTATCGTCGTTGGCGCCCATTACGATGCGGTGGTTGGTTCGCCGGGGGCAAACGACAATGCCAGCGCCGTGGCCGGCCTGCTGGAGCTGGCCCGGCTGTTTGACGACGCATCCTTTTCATCCCGGGTGATCCTGGCCGCCTATATTCTGGAAGAGCCGCCTTTTTTCGGCACCAATATCATGGGAAGCGCCCTTCACGCCAGGTCCTTAAAGGATCAGGGCGTGGATGTGCGCCTGATGATCTGTCTTGAGATGATCGGATATTTTACGGATGAACCGGGCACCCAGAAATTCCCGCTGCCGTTTCTGTCGCTCTATTATCCGACCACCGGCAATTTCATCGGCATTGTTGATAAGCTTTTTTCCACCCAGGCGGACCGGATGAAGCGATGGATGCGCAAAGCCACGGACCTGCCGGTCTATTCCATCAACGCGCCGGCCTGGGTGCCGGGGGTGGACTGGTCGGATCACAGCAGTTTCTGGAAACAGGGGTATCCGGCGGTGATGGTCACCGATACCGCCTTTTTCCGCTATGACGCCTATCATACGGCGGCCGACACGCCGGAAAGGTTAAATTACGAGGCGATGGCAAAAGTGGTTCACGGAGTCTACGGGTATGTCATGCAACTGGCCGCAGGCCATCAGAAGTGAAGGCAGGAAGCTGATTTTTGAACTGACGGAAAGTTGCAACAGGTGAAACAGGTGAAATCAATACGGAGACGGATATAGGCCGGGGATATGAGGATGTTTGATGCCGCTTTTTCCAGTATGTTCCGAAAGATCCGGGTCCCCCTGGATCTGACCGGCATCACCATGCATGATTCGTCCGGCGAGGCGGATCCGGCCGACGCGGACATGACCCGCAAAGATGTTGAGGCCATCTGGGCCGGTGTTGAAGATCTGTATCGGACCGGCATTTATCCGGGGGTCTCTTTCTGCTTGCGGCGACACGGCCGGGTGTTGCTGAACCGGGCTATCGGCCACAGCAGCGGCAACGGTCCCGGTGATGCAAAAGATGCGGAAAAAATCCCCATGACGCCGGATACGCCCGTATGCCAGTATTCCGCCTCCAAGGCAATCACCGCCATGCTGATCCATCTGCTGGTGGAGCGGGGCGAGATTCACCTGTCCGATCCCATATCTCATTATATCCCTGAATTTGCGGCCCACGGCAAGCATCACGTCACCGTCTATCAGATGATATCGCACCGCGGCGGGATCCCGACCCCGAAATCCGGCGCGGACCCCGACATCCTGTTTGATCACGACCGGTTCATCGACTTGGTGTGCGGGCTGAAACCGTCATCGGCAGGCGGCCGTCGCATGGCCTATCATGCAGTCACCGGCGGCGCGCTCATGGGTGAGATCGTCCGCCGGGTGACCGGAAACGACATCCGGGCCTTTCTTGCGGAAAATATCGCAAAACCCCTGGGGTTTCGATATTTCAATTACGGCGTTTCCGAGGACGACATCCCCCGGGTGGCGAAAAATTATGACACGGGTCCGCCTCTGGTCTATCCGGTTTCCTGGCTGGCCCGCCGGGCACTGAGCGTTCCCTGGGGTGATGTGGTCCGGATATCCAATGATCCGCGCTTTCTGCGGGCCATTATTCCGGCCGGCAACCTGGTGGCCACGGCCGACGAGATGTCGCGGTTCTTTCAGTTGCTGCTAAATGAAGGCGAGCTGGACGGTGTCCGGATTTTTGCGCCCCTGACCGTGCGCCGCGCCGTGGTGCCGTCGGATGTCATGAAATTCGACGGCACCATGATCGTTCCCATGAAGTACAGTCCGGGCCTGATGCTCGGTGCCTCTCCAGTGGGGCTGTGGGGACCGTATTCGGAAAGGGCTTTCGGTCATGTGGGGTTTATCAACATCCTCTGCTGGGCCGACCCGGACCGGCACATCGCGGTATCGCTTCAGACCACGGGCAAATGCCTCATCGGCACCCACCTGGTCACCCTGACGCGGCTGCTGATGACCATCGGCCGGCATTGCCGGACCGGGACCGATTCCCGACACAAGCAGCAAAACCCCTTTGCTGTCGCCCGCATGCTCGATGCCATGCTGCGCCGGTTCCTGTTGGGGGCATGAACCCATGCGATCCCTGTTTTAGAATTAGGCCCTTAAGATTCTAAGAATACCGAACGTTCACATTGAAAGCCTTGACACATATCAATCCCACGATCCAGCAGTTTAAAAAGCTGGATCGGATCCCGGACAGCGGCCCGGTTGTCATGGTCAATCTCCTGAAATTCAAACCTGAAGATGAAGCGGAAAAAAATAATGAGTATTCCCGCCGGGCGGTTCATATTTTTGAGCGGAACAGTTAATTTTTTCAGGGATTTGTATTTGAATTAAAACCTCTATTGAGCTATGGTCGCAGACGAAGCAAAGCAAAGTATAAAAAGGAATATAGCTCATGGTCTTATATTCAAAAGTCAGCACGGGTTGGGAAAGCCTTGACACAATTATTAACCACCTGCGACGTGGGGACAACGTGGTTTGGCAGGTGGATGTCATTGATGATTATCAGCGGCTTGTGAGTTCATTTGTAAATAACGCTCTGACTAATAATGAGCGGGTCGTGTATTTTCGATTCGGCCGTCATGTGGCATTACTGGAAGAACGCAACAATTTGGACATATACCGGCTTAATGTGGAAAAAGGATTTGAGTTTTTTTCAGCACAAGTGCACAGCATCATTACAAAGGAAGGTAAAAACGTTTTCTATGTTTTTGATTCTCTGTCTGACCTGCTGCACGTGTGGGCAACGGATTTGATGATCGGTGATTTTTTTTCCATCACTTGTCCATATCTCTACGAGCTGAACACCATCGCATACTTTGCTATTCTTCGGGATAGGCATTCCTTTAAGGCCATCGCCCGGATTCGTGAAATTACTCAGATTCTCATAGATGTCTATAACTATAAGGGGCAGGTATGCATTCATCCGGTGAAAGTCCAGCACCGATATTCCCCCACCATGTTTTTCCCCCATATTAAAGATAAAAAAAGTCTTCAGCCGGTGATAAACAGTGTGGACGCGGCAGAGTTGTTTACCCATCTTTCCAGTCAAAAAACCGGCGTGGCCCAGCGGCACTTGGATTACTGGGATCGTTTGTTTATGAATGCCAGAAATCTTAATGAATCCGGAACCCGGGCTGAAGAAAAACAGGATATGGTGGAACAGCTCAGCCGTTTGCTGCTGACTCGGAACAAAAAAATTCTGGCTCTTATCCGGGAATATATGACCTTGGAAGACCTTTTAAAGATAAAGGTACGTCTTATCGGTACCGGATTTATCGGCGGTAAGTCCGTTGGCATGCTGCTGGCAAGAAAAATTCTTTCCACTGACACGACTTTTGACTGGACCAATGTGTTGGAACACCATGATTCCTTTTATATCGGTTCGGATGTGTTTTATTCTTATGTCGTTCAAAACGGATGGTGGAAATTTTTCATGGCCCACAAAACCCGTGAAGGTTATTTCGAGCAGGCCGCAGAGCTTCGGGAACGCATGCTGACGGGAGTGTTCCCAGAGGAAATCACTGAACAATTTCAACTAATGCTGGAATATTTCGGTCAGTCTCCCATTATCGTACGCTCATCCAGTCTTTTGGAAGATGCTTTTGGCAGCGCATTTGCTGGAAAATATGAAAGTTTTTTCTGCGTTAACCAGGGGCCGCCGCAAATACGATATGAAAAATTTGTGGAAGCAGTGCGCCATATCTTTGCCAGTGCCATGAATGAGGATGCCCTGGCTTATCGTCTTCAGCGGGGCTTGGATAAGATGGATGAGCGAATGGCCCTCTTGGTGCAGCGGGTTTCCGGAGCGTATCATAAACATTATTTTTTCCCTGAAATGGCGGGTGTGGGACTTTCACACAATCCGTTTGTATGGAAAAAAGGTATGGAACCGAAAGCGGGCATGCTTCGTCTGGTATACGGGCTGGGAACCCGTGCCGTGGAACGTGTGGAGAATGATTATCCGCGTATCATTGCCGTGGGTGATCCTCTGGTCAAACCCCTTGCGGACATGAAGGATATCCGGCGGTTTTCGCAGCATTCAGTTGATTTGCTGAATCTTGAGGAAAATTGTATCGAAAGTATACCCTTTGAATCCATGATGGAGAAGAATATCCCCTCCCATATCGACTTATTGACCGTTCGGGATGTCGAAGCGATCGAGGCATTGCGAAACATGGGGCGCCCGGAAAAAGATCAACGGGTTTTGACGTTTGATCCATTTCTGACGTCTACGCCGTTTATTAAATTAATGCGCACTATGCTCGGTCGGCTGGAAAAAACATATCATCATCCTGTGGATATTGAATTTACGGTAAATTTCAACCAGTCCGATGAGATTCAGATCAACCTTCTTCAGTGCCGGCCGTTTCAAACGATCGGAATGGGCGGCAAGCTCCCGCTGCCAGAATTCATAAAGGATCAGGATATCATCATTCAAATGGAAGGCCGCTTTATGGGAGGTAATATCTCCCAGCCGATATCCACGGTTATTTATGTTGATTCGGAACCTTACACCCGCCTGTCTCTTTCGGAAAAATACAGTGTCGCCCGTCTCATCGGCAAGTTGAACCGGATGATCGCAGATCGTGAAAAGAATCCGACCCTGCTTTTGGGGCCGGGGCGATGGGGGACCCAAACTCCGGCGATGGGAGTCCCTGTTCATTTTTCAGAGATTAATCATATCGCTGCGATGGCGGAAATCAGCTATCAGGACGGGAACCTCATTCCGGATCTGTCATTTGGCACGCATTTTTTTCATGATCTTATTGAAACACGGATTTTTTACATGGCAATCTATCCAGAGCAATCCGAAGTGCGTTTCAACCGTCAATGGTTTGTAAAACAGCCTAATCTGCTGGAATCCCTCAGCCCGGTGGACGGCCACATGGCCCCTGTGGTCAAAGTTCTGGATTTCCGGGAGATGGGACTGATTATTCATTCCGATGTGGCATCCCAGAGGCTAATATGCTACCTGGCAGGAGAACAAAAAAGGGATTGATGCGACGAAAAAATATGAGGAGCAAAAAATCGATTTTACGATAAAAAAGATTGTTTCAGGCCTCAATTTCCAGGAAAAATTTCCTGGTCACTGAAGCCTGAAACAGCGCCCTTTTAATCGTGAAGAAGTGCGGTCAAGATCCCGCACCTAATAGTTACACAATTCCATATGCCAGCATGGCTTTAGCTACCTTTGTGAATCCGGCAATGTTGGCACCCATGACGTAATCACCCGGTTTGCCATAGGCTTCTGACGCATCCAGGCAGGATTTATGAATGCTTTTCATAATGATCAGGAGCCGGTTGTCCACTTCTTCCCGTGTCCATGAAAGTTTTAAGCTGTTCTGGCTCATTTCTAGTCCGGAAGTGGCAACACCGCCGGCATTGGCGGCCTTTCCGGGTCCATAAAGAAGATTATTGTCCTGGAAAATTTTTACTGCTTCAGGGGTGGAAGGCATATTAGCGCCTTCGGCCACACATATACAGCCATTTTGAACCAGAGCTGCCGCATTTTCTTGATTTATTTCATTCTGGGTGGCACACGGCAGGGCAATATCCACCTTGATCCCCTGTTCCCGGATCACATCCCAGACGTTTTTCCCTTCAACGCAGACAGATTTGTATTTGTCCGCATACTCGCTGATCCGGCCTCTGCGGACGTTTTTCAGCTCCATCAGATAACAGCACTTGTCATTATCAATGCCCTGTTCATCAATAACAGTCGAACTGGAATCGCATACTGAAATTACCTTTCCGCCCAGTTCGTTGACTTTTTCAATCGCGTACTGGGCCACATTGCCGGCTCCGCTCACCGCTACCATCCGATTTTTAAAATCCAGCCCCCGAGTGGCAAGCATCTCCGCGGCAAAATAGACGGTGCCGTAACCGGTCGCTTCAGGGCGGATCAGGCTGCCGCCGTATTCAATGCCTTTCCCCGTCAAAACGCCGGTGTGTTCATTTCTGATTTTTTTGTAATACCCGAACATATAGCCTATTTCACGGCCGCCGACACCAATGTCACCGGCCGGAACATCGGTTTCCGGACCGATATGACGATACAGTTCTCTCATAAACGACTGACAAAAATGCATAATTTCATTGTCAGATTTTCCCTTGGGATCAAAGTCCGATCCACCCTTGCCGCCGCCCATGGGCAATGTGGTCAATGAATTTTTGAAAATTTGTTCAAATCCTAGAAATTTGATAATTGAGAGATTCACAGACGGATGAAATCGGATACCGCCTTTAAACGGACCGATGGCATTGTTGAACTGGACCCTGAACCCCCGGTTGACATTTACCCCGCCCTTGTCATCCACCCACGGCACCCGGAACATGACGGTGCGCTCCGGCTCAACGATTCTTTCATAAATGCCGGCTTTTACGAATTCCGGATGCCGCACTGCAGTCGGTTCCAGGGTTTCCAGAACCTCGGTAACCGCCTGGTGGAATTCATTCTGACCGGGGTCCATTTGTTTGACTTTGTCAATAACGCTGTTGATTACAGACATTCATTTTCCTCCTCTACAGATACAAGATACGAATTATTAGCCCTCTACAATATAAATTTTTCCGACAGATGACAGCGGGATCTGGCCGTACCATTCTTTTCGGTAAAAATGAAAATCATCGATTGTCACGCCGTCGATGCCGTTAAACTCTTTCACAAGTTCATCCATGCTGTCATAACCGGCGCCGAAAAAAGGAAGTTTGGAAAAATACGGTCGGCTGCTATTTTTATCCGTAACCACCGCAAAATGTTTCGGAAACAGCGGATCTCCAATCACCAGAAGATACCGGTCCTTTGACTGTGCGATATGATAATCTTCCGGAATCTCATCAAAATTTATTTCTGAAAAATCAGCACTCAAAATATCGGCAGCTTTGCTGGCAGATATGTCCTGAAATGACATGAAGTCAGGGCAGTCAGCGTAGCCCAGGGTGTACAGGGCTATGCTGAAACTGGAAATCTGCTCGTAAATGGGGTTGTTACGTTCGCACATTCCTATGATTTCTGTCATTCTTTCGGAAATCAGAACGCCATCATAATCCATTTTCACCATTCGTGGTTGAAACGGTTCGGGTGTTATAGGTCCGGATGCTTCAAATTTTAAATTTTTTAGCATGAGAGAACCTCCTTGGTTTTTATCCATTAAAAATAACGCGAATTCGATGCGTATCGCTGCCGTGATAATCTGCAAAGGGCGTACCAGACTTTTAATTCTTTGGCTAAAAAATTTAACATACTGATAATAAATAAAATTATTCAATATTGGAAAGAAAGAAAAAATGATAATGATAATTATTCCGTTTAAGAAATAACCATCTGAATTTTTCAAGAAACTTCTATGATAATATTTTGATTTGAAAGGATTTTAGCGTACTGTATAAAAGTTGAACAGAAACTCAAATTTTATACAGGGCAAGGCTTGATGAAAGGATTTTTTTAAAAGAAGTGAACTAATCCGGAGTTGCTTCTCCGTTTTGACGATCTGTGCGTTTTTTCAGGCGATGGCGCAGGGTGTTGCGGCTGATGCCGAGCATTTTGGCGGCCTGAACCTGATTGTCGCCGCATTCACGGAGGGCGGCGCGGATCAGAGTCTCCTCCACCATTTCGATGATATTGGCATGAATGTTCTGGCCGGACAGGCAAAGAATGTCTGGAAGAAGATTGTCCAATTTTTCGCGCAGACGCTCTAATAGCTGCTCACGGCTGAATCCCTGAACCTGTTTTGCTTCATCAGGTTCATCCGGAATCATCAGGTCCTTTTCCGCGATAATATTTCCCGCAGACAACAGAACGGAACGGCGCACGCAATTTTCAAGTTCTCGCACGTTGCCCGGCCATGAATAGGCAGACAATTTTTTTAAGGCGCTGTCTTTAATAAAACACTGGGCCCGTTCATATTCGGTGCAAAAATGTTCCAGAAAATAGTCCACCAGGGCGGGAATATCTTCCACGCGTTCCCGCAGCGGCGGAATATTTAGAAAAATGACTTTCAACCGCCAGAAAAGATCCTGCCGGAATCTGCCTGCTTCCACTTCTTTTTCAATATCTCTATTGGTCGCGGCCAGAATCCGGACATCAACGGGAATCGTGCGGGCGCCTCCGACACGTTCAATCTCCTGTTCCTGGATGGCACGCAGCAGCTTGGCCTGAAGCGCCAGTGACATTTCCGTAATTTCATCCAGAAAAAGGGTCCCCTGGTCGCAGCGTTCAATTTTACCGATAACGGTGCGATCCGCTCCGGTAAATGCCCCACGCTCATGGCCGAATAGTTCACTTTCGAAAAGTGATTCCGGAATAGCCGCGCAGTTGACGGCAATAAACGGTTTGTCCTTGCGCCGGCTGTGATGATATATGGCCCGGGCCACCAGTTCTTTTCCCGTGCCGCTTTCACCTGAGATAAAAACAGGCACGTCTTTTTGGGCGATTTGTCCGATAAGTTTATAGATTTCCTGCATTTTCCGGCTGTTTCCAATGATCCGAAGCGCGCTTTTTTTCTTTAGAGCCAGCGGGGGAGAAGGATCCGCGACCGGAAATCCCACCACATCCTTCATCTGGCGGCTTACTGTAAGGGCTTCCCCCACAATACGCGTTAAATCCATTTGGTCAAAAGGTTTGAGCAGATAATCATAAGCGCCTTGCTTCATCGCTTCGATGGCAAGATCCGTTGTTCCGTAAGCGGTCATCAAAATTACCGGGGTTTTGGCATCAATTTTTTTAATCTCTTTAAGGGCATCTAAGCCGTTTAGTTCCGGCATTTTGTAATCCAGCATCACCAGGTTAAAATTTTGCCGGGAAATGGTATCAAGAGCAACGTGAGCGTTTGCACACGTGGTGACGTCAAACCCCTTGCGCATAAAAAATCGGCTTAAAAAATGAAGCAAGCCTTCATCATCATCGATTACTAATATTTTTTCCATTACATCCATCTTTGGGGGTATCTGAAGTTACCGGAAGAAAAAGAGAGAACACCGTACCCTCTCCAACTTTGCTTTTCACCCGAACATCGCCGCCATGATTTCGGATGGTGGTGAGTACCAGGGGCAAACCCAGGCCTGTCCCGGTGGCTTTTGTGGTAAAAAACGGTTCAAAAATTTTTTCCAATTGATCATCCGCAATACCGTGACCGGTATCGGCGATATCTATGCGCACACAGGTAATATCGCGGCTGTTTTCAGTCAATATATCACGGTCCGCGGACACGGACAATGAACCGCGGTCCGGCATTGCGTCCATGGCATTGACCAGCAAATTGATCAGAGCCTCGGCCAGTAATCGCCGATCTCCGGTAGTGGCAGGCAAATTATCGGGAAGGGAAACAGTCAAAACACATTCCTGGCGGTTGACCTGGGGGCGGACCATGATCAGCAGATCCGTAATAAAACTTTTTAATTCGATTTCTGAAAACAACAGATCCTGAGGCTTGGCGAAATCCAGAAACCGGTTGATAGTCGCTTCGATGCGGCCGATCTGGTTCATGGCAATATTGAAATCTTCTTCATACTCATCCGAGATATCGATTTCCGACTGAACAGATTCCAAAAATAATTTGATGGATGTCAGCGGGGTCCGGATTTCGTGTGCAACGGCCGCGCCCATGCGCCCCATTGCCGCGAATTTTTCCGAACGTTCCGCCATAAGCCGGGTTTTCTGGAGAATCAAGTCAGTTTCCTTAAGCTCTGCCTCACGCCGACCGACTTTTTCCTCCAGGTGGTTGTGCCGCTCTTGAAGTCGGACGGCCATATCTGCCAGTGCATCAAACAACATGCCGATTTCATCGTTTCGATCAATTTTTTGAACGGCGGCGGGGTCAAACCTGGAGTCTGCTATCCGTTCGGCATAGCGACTGAGTTTACGGATTGGCGCGACAATATGGTAGGCGATCATTGACGTAAGCAACAATGCGCTGACAATCCACAACAGCAGGGTAAGATAAATCACGTTTTTTAGCCTGTCTGCAGCGGCAAATGCCTCCGCCCGGTCCTGCTCCACCACGATATACCAATCCGTGCCGCCGACCTGCTGAGAAGCTCCCAGTACTTCAATTCCTCGGTAGTCAAGATATGGTCTTTTGTGATCGGGTTTTTCAAAAATTTTTCGAAAGCTGTCTGACTGGGAAATATTTTCGGTAAGAATCCGATGGGGGTCCTTGTGGGCCAAAAACAGTCCCTCCCGGTCCACAAGATAGCATTCGCCGGTATCGCCTAAAGAAACATTGAGGATAAACAGAATAATTTTTTTGGTGCCGACATTTCCGTAAACAGTGCCTGAAAGGCTGCCGTCAGGTCCTCTGACCGGGGCCGCGATAAGAAATGATGATTCTTTTTCATTACGAGCAAAAGTGATTTCTGAAACGAATAAATTATCACGCACCTGGTATGAAGCATAATAATTATTTTCAGGATGTTTTTGTTTTTCAGGGCTTGTCGCGACAACATCGCCGTTTTCGGAAATCACTATCAGCTCTTTGTAAACACCGTACTTATCTCTTATAAGATCCAGATATGGTTCAATTCTGTCTGGGTTCATGGATTGAATCAGAGATGTTTCCGCCACCATGGAAATGTCCGCCTTGCGTTCTGCCAGCCAGCCTTCGAGAAGTTCGGATTTGTCTTCAGCCACATTTTCAAGCTGCCGCACGACCATGTTGATGATGAGTTCTTCAGAAAAATGAAAGGAAAAATAGCCGATAACCAGCAGGGGTGCAATTGTCAGGGCAAGAAAAATTAACATTACTTTGGATCGCAGAGTGAATATCCGTTTTTTTTTCCCGGCAGGAACACCCTGGTTCGATTTTTTTATCAACGGCTAAATCCTGTGTTTTAAGGGAAGCGGACCGGACGTTTAATACGCCCGACCCGTAAATGATAACAGACGCTTTTATGCAACATAGTTAAATGAATCTTAAAAAACTTCAACCCTAAAAATAAAATGGGACACTCTTGTCCCAAAACCAATTTTCGTAAGTAATTCGATAAACGGCGGCCTTTAAAAAATTCTCTTTGTGATCATTGGTGTTTCACCATAAAACTCCAAACGCCCTAAAAACACCATGTTCTTTTGATAGGTCGCTCAGGCCAAAAGTCTCAAGGAAATCTGTGGTGGTCTGGCCTGCTGCATGGGGAAATGGATTGAAAGCAACGGCTGATCCAGAAATTTTCTTTTCTTTTAACCCCCATGCCCTGGTCGGGCACAACGAAGGATGAAAATGATAGGATTGC
>CAYZXZ010000014.1:0-30146 GCA_964481615.1 uncultured Desulfobacteraceae bacterium
TCAACTACCGGATAAGATCGTGGTTCGTTTCACTCACACGATCTATCCTTGTTCGTTGGGCGAAGGTCACCGCTATTGGAATCTTTTTCTCAATTGTTTCAGTTAAATGATCAATCATTGATATGCATTGCAAAACCCTTGAAACCCTCTTTTACATGCCAATTTTCCAGACATTCAGGTTATCGATGCGGTCCTTGAACTCGTTTTTATTCATATCTCTGTAACACCAATATCGATAGACATTTAAGGATCATCGATCCAACTCCCATGCCAGCACATACCCGAGCCAGATCGCATCGGTTCCCCTGGCAGATTCGGATCGTTTTACATCCAAAACCTTCAGCCCGAGGCTGGCACAAACGGATCGGATATCCTTATCCTGCCAGAAGAAATAGGTCCGGTCATGGGTGTGATGCAAAACCCCCTCCCCTTCTTTTAAGGACAGATAAACCAGTGCATCCGGACCCTTTTTTAAGGCCTTCAGAATCCTTGCCAGCGTTGGGGCCAGGCGGTGATGGGGAAGGTGAACCAGGGATCCCGACATCAGGATGGCGTCGGCGCTCAAAGTTTGAAAATTAAAGGTTTCAAAGTCACCTTCGATCACGGGGCAGCAAGCATGGCGGCGGGCCAGGTCCGTCAGGCCCGGGGAAGCTTCGAAGCCGGTCACTTTAAACCCTTTTTGCTTGAGCCAGTGCAGGTCCCGGCCGGACCCGCAGCCGATGTCGAGCACATGGGCACCGGGCCGCAGTCGGCTCGCAAAAGAAGAAAGAAATTCGGCCGGGTCGATATGAAATGTTTTGTCGTGGTATTCCGCATAATGCGTGCTGTAGTAGTCGAGCATGATCATTCGGTGACGGCACTTATCGGATTAATAACCTGCAACGCGCCATTGGCCGTCCGGATCTTTCATGAGAGTGACGGTTTCGACTGCCGCGGTCTTATGTTCGAATGCACTTTGAAACATGATGACAACATACTGTCCGTCTGGTGCGCCGGGAAGGGATGTGGCATATGTGGCGCTCAAAACCTGCCTTGAAACGAGACTGCCGAGTGGCCCGCGAACGGCCTTAGCCGACTGTATCCATTGATCCTGAGTGACGGCCTGACGAAAATAAGCGGCCGAAGCTTCCCAGCTCTCTTTGTAATTTCCGCCGTCCATGTGCGCGAGCCATTTCCCGGCAGCGGCGATGGCTTCTTTTTCATTTTCCGTCGACTCCGCAACGACAATGGCGGCGGTCATCAAGATCCCTGCAATTATCAGCAATGGTAACGATTTGCCTTTCATGGACACATCCTCTGATAATCGGAATTATTCGAAAGCCCACTCATTTTTACCGGATTTCTGGAACATGCGATGGTGATTATCTTACCATTATTTCCTGAAAATAACGATACGATTTTACCCTCAGAGGGTTATGTCCCAAGGCCAGGGATCTTCCCGTCACGGGCCCCAGAACCGGTTGATATTATTCAGGCGCCCTGGGATTTTTTGATCTTTTCCCAGGTGTCTTTAAGGGTGACAATCCGGTTGAACACCGGCCGATCTGAGGTTGACTCCCGGCTGTCGGCGCAGAAATAACCGATGCGCTCGAACTGGCAGGGTTGGCCAGGCGCGGCATGGGCAAGGGATGGTTCGAGCTTGCAGGCGGAAAGAATTTCCAGGGAATCCGGATTCATCCCGGCAATGAAATCATCCTCGTCAGCCGGGTTTTCCCGGTTGAACAACTGCGAATAAAGCCGCACTTGGGCGTCTATGGCGTGGGCTGCGGATACCCAGTGAAGTGTGGCTTTGACCTTGCGACCGTCGGGCGCGTCCCCACCCCTTGTTTCCGGATCATAGGTGCAATGCAGCTCAACGATATTGCCATGATCATCGGTGATCACGTCCGTGCAGGTAATGAAATAGGCGTACCGCAGCCGCACTTCCCTGCCCGGGGCCATGCGGAAGAATTTTTTGGGCGGATCAAGCATGAAGTCTTCTTGCTCGATATAAAGTACGCGTGAAAACGGGATATCACGGGTGCCCGCGTCCGCGTCCTCTGGGTTGTTGACAGCCGGCAGCATCTCGGTCCGGTCTTCGGGATAGTTGGTAATGACGACTTTTAATGGGCGCAGAACCGCCAATACCCGGGGGGCGGATTTGTTGAGAAGCTCCCGGACGCAGTGCTCGAAAAAGCCGAAGTCCACGGTGCTGTCACGCCGGGCCACGCCGATGCGCTCGCAGAAATTCCGAACGGCCGCCGCAGGCACCCCCCGACGCCGCAAGCCGGAAAGGGTTGGCATGCGCGGATCATCCCAGCCGCTGACATGGCCGCCTTCGACCAGTTGAATCAGGCGGCGCTTGCTTAAAACGGTGTATGTCAGATTGAGCCGCGCGAACTCGATCTGTCGGGGATGGTGGGTGCCCAGGGTATCCAGTATCCAGTCGTAAAGTTCCCGGTTGTTTTCAAACTCTAGAGTACAGATGGAATGGGTGACCCCTTCGATGGCGTCGGACAGGCAATGGGCGAAATCATACATGGGATAGATGCGCCAGACATCGCCGGTGCGGTGATGGGCCTGATTGCGGATCCGATAAAGGGTCGGGTCCCGCATGACGATGTTGGGGGCCGCCATATCGATCTTTGCGCGCAGCACGCATTCGCCGTCGGCAAAATCTCCGTTGCGCATGCCTTCAAACAGGGAAAGATTCTCCTCCACAGTGCGGTTCCGATACGGGCTTTCCCGGCCGGGCGCGGTGAGGGTGCCGCGATACTCCCGGATCTCGTCGGCGCTCAGATGATCCACGTATGCATTTCCCATGCGGATCAGGGCCACGGCGAATTCATAGAGTTTTTCGAAATAATTGGATGCGTAGTAGAGATGATCTCCCCAGTCAAATCCCAGCCAGGCCACATCCTCACGGATGGCATCGACATATTCGACTTCTTCACGACCGGGATTGGTATCATCAAACCGCAGGTGGCAGACGCTCTTGTATTCCCGGGCCAGACCGAAATTCAGGCAAATTGACTTGGCATGGCCGATGTGCAGATAGCCGTTGGGTTCCGGCGGAAAACGGGTGACAACGGTTTTGTTGTAGCGGCCGGTTTCATTGTCCTTGTCGATGATGTAACGGATAAAATTGGACGGCAGGGAAATTTCCGAAGACATGTGATTATTCGCTCCTTAAAGATTCAGATATGGATGGATGGTCGGCGTCAATGGGTTCGGATGCGGCATCGGCAGCCGTCGTGGATTCAGGTTCGGTTTCCGGATACAAATATGAGAGCATCATCTCCCGTGCAATGGGTCCGGCCGTGCTCGAACCGGACCCGCCATTCTCGATGAGCACGGACACGGCGATTCGCGGTTGATCCGACGGCGCATACCCCACAAACCATGCATGGGGTCTGATGACATCTTTCCGGTGAATTTTCGTATCATCTGACTTCCGACTCACCACCTGGGCCGTTCCGGTCTTGCCGCTCATTTCCACATGGTCGGCCCGGACATAGGCCCTTGCCGTACCCCTGCCGGAATTGACTACTTTCCAGAGGCCTTTTTTCACAATGGCCAGATTTTCCGGGCTTGCGGGCAAATTCCCGATCTTTTTCGGCGATGCCGTCATGACATCGGTTCCTTCAACGGAACGGACCGATTTGACGATGATCGGCCGGTACAGGGTGCCGCCGTTGGCCACTGCCGCGGTCAGCACCAGCATCTGCATGGGAGTGGTGAGGTTATAGCCCTGGCCGATGGATACGGAAAGGGTTTCCCCGGCCTGCCAGGGAACGCCGAAGCGTCGCTGCTTCCACTCGGACGTGGGGACCAGGCCCGCTCCCTCCATTCCCAGATCAACGCCGGTTTTAGCGCCCAGGCCGCATGCCCGGGCATAGAAGGCCAGCCGGTCAACCCCGATTCTTCGGCCGAGATGATAAAAATAAACATCGCACGACTCGGATATGGCGTCGACAATATTGAGACTGCCGTGCCCGTACTCTTTCCAGCACCCATAATAACGGTTGCCGAATTTGTATTTACCCGGACAGAACACGGTCTGATTCTCATCGCACAATCCTTCTTCGAGGCCGGCGATGGCGGTGACGATTTTATAGGTGGATGCCGGCGGGTATTCCCCCTGGACCCCTTTGTCAAACATGGGTCGGCCGGGATGACCCATCACCTCACCCCATTCTTCCGTTGAAATACCGTCGACAAAGGCATTCTGGTTAAACGCGGGGCTGCTGGCCATGGTCAGAATCTCACCGGTGGAGGGATCCATGGCAATGACCGCACCGCATTGATCCCCGAGCAACTCGTAGGCCTTTTTCTGCAGGTCGTAATCGACGGTCAGATAAATATTGTGTCCGGATTTCGGGGCCACCGTATCAAGAATTTTCATCAACTGCCCGATGGCGTTCACATGAACCACGCGCCCCCCCGGGGTCCCGCTCAAATATTGATCATAGACCTTTTCAATCCCCGACCTCCCGATAAAATCCCCGCTCTTTTTGTTCTCGTATGTTCCGCTGTTGAGTTCATCCGTGTTGATTTCACCGAGATATCCGATGAGATGC
The DNA here is from genome assembly GCA_964481615.1 of uncultured Desulfobacteraceae bacterium. Lineage (GTDB taxonomy): Bacteria > Desulfobacterota > Desulfobacteria > Desulfobacterales > Desulfosalsimonadaceae > SURF-33. The sequence continues at coordinate 4,560 of CAYZXZ010000014.1, forward strand.
GGGGCAAACCTTTCGTGAAGGTAATACCGCCTTGGATTGCAATCAATAACCATCCCTGGCAGATCAAACCGATGGGCCAAAACCATCGCCAGGTCGTTTCTGCCGATATCTTTCAAGAGCGTCACCGGATGGTATCCGTAACCGCCGGTCGATTGCGCGATGCGGGATGCAAGGTCCGCAACCGGCAGACTCAGGCAGGAGGCCAGGTTTTCAAGGGTCTGCTCCAGTGGTTTTGCATCCCTGGGAACGATGCGCAAATCAAATGAGGGTCGGTTTTCCACGAGGACCCTGCCGTTCCGGTCGTGGATCAGCCCGCGGAACGGCTTGATCCTTTGAATCCGGATGCAGTTATTCTCGGATAATGTGAAATAATATTCACCCCGGATGATCTGAAGATAGAAAAGGCGGGCGGCGATAAGAAAAAAAACCACCAGCATGACGGCCATCAACCAGGGAATGCGGCGCCGGTACCAGTAGATATCGACAAATTCAAAACAGGCTTGGACTTGACCGTTCTGATGCATTAAAAGATTCCCCGGATGCGGCGGATCAGCCCAGTGTTCCGGAACGCCGCGCCCGAAACGCGTCGATCCCGGCAAATGCGCGGCTGAAAAGCGCAAACATCAGCGGGCCGGTGATGACCGCCCAGAAAAAATGAATCAAGACCACATATACGGAAAATAATGACGGTTTCACGGAAAATTTCTGAATCAGGGAAACAATGCCGAACACCAGATGCTCGATGCCAACTCCAACAGCAATTAAAATAACAAAGAGATGCGTATCGAGCAATTGAAAATAGGTTTTGATGTTTCGAAAAAGGATGAACAAAACCATGAAAATGATCACATAAACGACCTGCGGGGCGCCTGATATCATGCCCATGACCAGTCCGGCCCATAAAATCTGTGGAAGGGCCTCGGATGCCCGACGGAACAGGCTCAGAAAAATGACATACGGGATCAGCAGATTATAAAAAGGAAGATAAGCGGGAAGCACGGCGACCAGCGACGTCTGAACGCCGATCAGGATGATTCCCGTCGTAAAACAGATCAGCGCCGGCATCAATTGACTTCAACATCATAGGATTTGAAATTGATGATGATCATGACTTCTTCGATCCTGTCAAAATCGACAAAAGGGACCACCTCGATTTCCTGAAACAGGCCGGTGTTGCGTCGGATGATTTTTGACACATATCCGATGCTCAGTCCCTTGGGAAAAATACCGTCAAAACCGGAAGATATAATGGTGTCCCCCGCCCTTACATCCTCCTGGCGCGGCATGTAATTCAACAGGCAGTGGACATCGGATGTCCCCTCGACAACCCCGCGGGCGCGGGTTCTCTGGACAATGGCGTCCACGGAGCAGTTCCGGTCGATCAGCAGAAGTACCCTGGCATATCCTGAAGAAGCGGTCAGTACATGACCGACGATGCCGTCCGGGAGGATTACCGGGCACCCTTTGATAACACCGCTGTCGCTTCCCTTGTTGATGATAAGGGTGCGATACCACGGCGAGGGGTCCATGGCAATGACCTCGGCGGCAACCGCCTGATAAGGACTTTCATTGACGAGCCCCACATATTCCCGCAGCCGCTCGTTGGCGATGGCGATTTCTCTGCACGCGTCGATCTGCTCAACGGCTTCGGCCAGGCTTTTACGCAATGCATCGTTTTCACGGGAAACCGATACCAGAAAAAAATAATGCTTCCAGATGCCATCGGCAAAACCGATGGTTATCGCAAAGACATTCTGAACAGGCGCGACAATAAATAATGCCGCGCGAGCGGCGGCATCCATGAATGAGGTTTTGCGGATGTAATGAAATGAAAAAACCAGCGTGATCAATATGACCAGGCCGATCACACCCGCGCTTACAACCGTTTTTTTAGAAAACATCGATTAATCAATAACCACCTGTCGGAGTATTTCGAGACTGCTCAAACACATTCCGGAACCGAGCGCCACGGTGGACAGGGGATCATCCGCCACGATGACCGGCAGGCCGGTCTCTTCCCGCAAAAGTTTGTCCAGGTTTTTTAAAAGAGCGCCGCCGCCGGTCAGCATGATGCCGCGGTCCACGATATCGGCGGCCAGCTCGGGCGGGGTCTGCTCCAGGGCGATTTTCGTGATCTCAACAATAGCCTCGATCTGTTCGGCGATGGCGGTCCGGATCTCTTCGGAATCAATGGCGAGAATCTTGGGAATACCGGAGACAAGATCCCTCCCCTTTACTTCCATGGTTTCGTAGTTTTCCGAGTCCGGATAGGCATTACCGATGGTGGTCTTGATGATTTCCGCGGTCCGGTCTCCGATGAGCAGGTTATACTTACGCTTGATGTATTGCACGATGGCCGCGTCCATTTTATCCCCCGCCACCCGCAGAGAACGGCTGAACACGATTCCGGCCAGGGAAATGACCGCGACTTCTGTGGTGCCGCCGCCGATGTCGACAACCATGTTGCAGATCGGCTCGGTGATCGGCAGCCCGGCCCCGATGGCGGCGGCCATAGGCTCCTCAATGAGAAAAACCTCCCGCGCGCCGGCGGATTCAGCGGCTTCCTTGACGGCTCGCTTTTCTACCGGCGTGATGCCGGTGGGAACGGCGATAACCACCCGGGGCCGGACAAAAGAGCGTCGGTTATGGGATTTTAGGATAAAATGGCGAAGCATGGCTTCGGTCACGTCAAAATCGGCGATAACGCCGTCTTGCATGGGCCGGATCGCCACAATATTGCCCGGTGTTCTTCCCAGCATTTTCTTTGCCTCGGTGCCGACGGCCAGCACGCGATTTTTCATCCGGTTGTCGGTGCGGACGGCAACCACGGAAGGCTCGCTCAGAACGATCCCCTTGCCTTTCACATAGACAAGCGTATTTGCCGTGCCGAGATCAATGGCAAGATCGTTGGAAAAAATACCGAGAAATGAATCCAGAAACAAGTTGTCGCCTCCCGAAAAACCATTTTAAATCCAGGGGAATCATGCAAAGAATGGGGCATGATGGTATAGCCGAGCTAATTAACAAAAATGATATGCCATTACAAGAACAAAATCGGAGGCGCCGGCGGAATCCGACCGGCTTGCTTCCGGTTATCCCCCCTTTGCCGACTGATGGATGCACTGCATGACGGCATTGTGAATCCGCGGCCGAAAAATCCGGATGCCCTCGTTGGCACGCGAGGGATGGATGCGGTTGGTCAGGAGAATGACGATGACAAAACGGCTCAGATCCATCCAGAAGGAAGTGCCGGTAAACCCCAGGTGCCCGAAGGTGAAGTCACGGTTGAAAAAATCGCCGCTGCTTGAGCCGGCGGCCGATGGCATGTCAAAACCCAGGGCCCGCTCGCAATGCTCCTGCCGCGACAGAAACGTACGCACCAGCGTCGAATCCAATACCCTTTCCACCCCGGACGCCGGATGTTCCGTATATGCCGCATCTGCCGCCATGAGCGCGGAAAGCAGCCGGTGAACCGACGCGGCAGTGCCGAAAAGACCGGCATGCGCGGCCGTCCCGCCCATGACAAAGGCGTTTTCATCATGCACCGCCCCTTTTATCGTGTATCCGCGCCATGGACAGTTCTCGGTGGCGGCAAATTCAAGGCCGGAGACATCCGGGCCTGAAGTTTCCATATCGGGGCCGGGAGTTTCCGTATCCGTATGAAGATAAAACAGATCATCAATCCCAAGAGGGCCGTAGACATGGCGGTAAACAAACCGATCCAAAGGAATGCCGGACACGGCCTCGACAATCCATTGCAGTATCATGAATCCGATATCGCTGTAGATCGTCTGCCGGGCCGGCGGCGAAACCAGCGGCTCGCGGACCAGGTATTGTTGCAGGGCCTTTTTGCGTTCCGGAAACGGCAGTTTGCCGATTTCCAGATAATACGGCCGGTAATCCGGAAGTCCGGACTGATGGCACAGAAGATGCCGTATCCGGATGGAAGTTTTTTCATTTTCGGAAAACTCCGGAATCACCGCACTGATTTCCCGGTCGAGATCCAGTTTCCTCTGATGGATTAGCACAAGGATCGCCAGAGTGGTTGCCAAGGGCTTGGTCAGAGACGCCAGGTCAAAATAAGTCTGATGCGCGACCGGCCGGCCGGTTGCAATGTCGGCGACCCCGTAGACGCGATTAAACAGGATCTCGCCGGATCGGGAAAAAAGCAGTGCACCGCCGGGGAATGTCTTGTCGGCCACGGCCTCGCGCATCATGAGATCGATTTGGTCCAGTCTCATTTTGTCCGCATAAAGGATGATTTTATCTTAAAAAGGCATATTTTTACGATTTATTTCAAAAAATTTTCAAATCTCCCCCGATAACCCGCGAAACAATTTTAGATATTTATGAAACGGACGACTGGGGATAAACCAGGGTTCCGGCATCGGCATCCAGACGGGCTGTGATCCCCATCGGCAGGACGATGTTTGGTTCCGAGTGACCGGCCGAAAAACCGCCCAGCACGGGGATGTCCATATCGGAAAAGGCCTCAGCCATGATCCGATGGATCTCGTCCTTTGATCCACATTTTTCAAATGATCCCAGTATGATACCGGCAAGCCCGTCAAAACATCCGGCCATTTTCATCTGGCGGAGCATCCGGTCGATCCGGTAAGGGGCCTCGCCCCTGTCTTCCAGAAAAAGGAGTCGGCCGGAAAATTGCGGATGCCAGGGCGTTCCCACCAGATGGCAAAGAATGGCGAGGTTGCCGCCGGAAACCGTACCGGACGCGCATCCGGCGCGGATACGGACGGCGGTTTCCGGGGTTGCCGCATACGTATTCCGCCATTGAAAAAGTTCGGCAAGGGCATCTATGGTCGGAGCCGTGGCATGCCTAAGGGATGCGATCATGGGCCCGTGAAACGTAACCATGCCGCAGGTTGCATGCAATGCGTGAAGGATGGCGGTGATATCGCTGCATCCGATAAACACTTTGGGACGGGATCTGATCCCGGTGTAATCGATCAGCGGCAGGATGCGCAGCGCGCCGTAACCGCCCCGGACGCACCAGATGCCGCGGATGTCGTCATCGGCAAAGGCCGCGTTGAGCATGGCGGCCCGATGTTGATCGGAACCGGCCAGAAAGCCCTCGCTCTGAAACAGGTCATCGTTGAAAACCGGTCGAAACCCCAGTTTTTCCATCACGGAAAGGCCGCTGTAAAATTCGTCTGAATCAAACGGGCTTGCCGGAGCGATTACGGCGATACGGTCGCCGGGATAGAGCGGCGGCGGGACAAGGGGTTTAATTTTTTTCACATTCAACCTGCTGGATCATGTACCGGGAAATCTCGTTGCGGACGTCTTTATCGATTTCTATGAACGCGACGCCGATATCATAAAGATCGGCGGAGAAAAGCTCCAGCCGAACCACGGTGCCGATCACGATGAAGGGCGTGCGGCCCTGCCCGACATGGATTTGAAGTTCGAGCCGGGCGCCGATTTCAAAAATCTTGTCGCTTTCAAACAGAATTCCGGAAACGCTGATATTCTTGCCCGCGGCGGCGATGATTTCATGTTTGACGTTGACGCCGATGGGACGGATCTGAATGTTTGAAAACAGATCGCATCGGAAAAACCGCCGACGATTCTGTGAATATACGGTGATGTTGTTTTTCCCGAATTCCTTTGCGCGGTAGAGGGCGAAATCCGCTTGTTTGAGCAGGTCGTCTCCGTTCTGGGCGTCAATGGGGAAACAGGCCACCCCGCCGCTGACCGTGGGATGAATCCACTTGTCTTCATATTCAATGTGAAGCGATTCGATTTTCGCGCGGATCCGTTCGGCCAGTATGAGCGCGTTCTTTTTGCCGGTGTCCGGAAGCATGATCACGATCTCCTCACCGCCGTAGCGGGCTGCCATGTCCTCGGAACGGATGATATCATCTATGGCTTCGATGAGCCTGTCGTCGTCATCGCCGCATTTGTAAAGGGCGTTTAAGACCACATCTCTTATTTTTTTCATCGGTTTGTCCTCAAAAGAAAACATCAGGCGAAACAGCGTCTTTCTCGTTTTTTCCCGGTGGTCAACAGCCTTTTATTCATGATTTTTCGCGAGATGATTTATACTCCAAAGCCGCCTGAATGAAATCCCGGAACAGGGGATGCGGCGACATGGGCCGCGATTTGAACTCCGGATGGAACTGGCATCCCAGAAACCAGGGATGATCAGCAATTTCGACGATTTCCACAAGATCTCCCCTGGGAGAAAGGCCGGTCAGCAAAAGCCCCTTTTCCTCCAGGATTTCCCGGTATGCATTGTTGAATTCAAAACGATGGCGGTGTCTTTCAGAAATTTCATCCGCGCCGTAGGCCCGATAAGCAAAGGACTCCCGGCTGCCGATCCGGCAAGCATAGGCCCCCAGGCGCATAGTTGCTCCTTTGGCGGAAGTACAATCCCGAATCTGGACGGTCTGTGTCCGATCGTCGAACCATTCGGACATCAGGAAGATGACCGGAGCCTGGGTATCGGATTCAAATTCCGAACTGTGTGCGTTGTCAATGCCGGCGACGTTTCGGGCGAACTCGATCACGGCAAGCTGCATGCCAAGGCAGATTCCGAAAAACGGGACTTTGTTTTCACGCGCATGCTGGATGGCCAGCAATTTTCCTTCGATTCCCCTGGAACCGAATCCGCCGGGAACAAGAACACCGTGAGCGCCTGCAAGCACGCTTCCGCAGTTGTCGCGGTTTAAAGTGCTGGAGTCGATGAACATCAGTTCCACTTTGGCGTCATTGCCCACGCCGCCGTGATGGAGGGCTTCATTGAGGCTTTTATAAGATTCGGTCAGATCCGTGTATTTTCCGACAATGGCGATCCGGACCGAATGGGCGGGATTCTTGAATTTCGCCACCAGATCAGTCCATAAATCAAGATGGGGAGCCCCGGTCCAGATATTGAGCAGTTCCAGAATCTTGTCATCCAGCCCCTCCTGCCGGAACACCAGTGGGACCTCGTAAATACAATCCACGTCCTTGGCGGTGATGACCGCATCCTGGCTGACATTGCAGAAAAGGGCGATTTTGGCCTTGATCTCCGGTGCGAGGAAACGGTCCGTGCGGCAAAGAAGAATGTCGGGCTGAATGCCGATGCTCCGGAGCTCCTTGACGCTGTGCTGGGTGGGCTTGGTTTTGAGTTCGCCGGCAGTGAGGATGTAGGGTACGAATGTCAGGTGAATATAAATGACGTTTTCCCTGCCCACATCAAAGCGGAACTGCCGGATCGCCTCCAGAAAGGGTAGGCTTTCGATATCGCCGATGGTGCCGCCGATTTCCACGATGACAATATCGACCGCTTCGGCCGTCAGTTTGATACTTTTTTTGATCTCATCAGTAATATGGGGGATGACCTGGACCGTTCCACCGAGATACTCCCCTTTTCGTTCCTTGGAAATCACCGAGTGATAAATTTTTCCGGTGGTGAAATTGTGATCCGCGGTCAGCCGCACATTGACGAATCGTTCATAATGGCCCAGATCCAGATCGGTTTCCGTGCCGTCGTCCGTGACAAAGACTTCTCCATGCTGAAACGGGTTCATGGTTCCTGGATCCACGTTGATGTATGGATCGAGTTTGACGATGGACACCTTGAGCCCGCGGCTCTCCATCATGGCGCCGATGGAAGCCGACGCAAGGCCCTTTCCCAGCGATGACAAAACACCACCGGTCACGAATATGAATTTTGTTTTTCCCGCCATATATCATTCCTTTTTATTCCAATCATATGCCTGCGTCGCCGCCGCTTCGTTATATTTTTATTCGTATATCCGCTTGAAATCGTCTATCCGACGCTGGATTTCTGATTCGGGCTCGATGATCTCGTCGCCGTTGTCTTCTGGTGCATAAGACCGCCGGATCTGATCCACATCAAACATGTCGGTCCTCGGCGGCGGCCCGGGTTCAAGGGTTTGGACCAGGATACGCCGGATCATCCGATCATCCTGAAAAAATTCAATGCGAGACGGAAACCAGACATTACCGAACTGCTTCCATTCCATATACCGGAATTCGAGGGCCGCGCGGCCGGCGCTGCTGTCGGCGGCCTGGTAAATCCATCGCAGGGGCCGGAAAGCCTCCCGGGCAACCCACAACTGGGGCGCTGACTCAGAAGGATAGACATCGCCGATGACAAAGGCGATGCTTCCCTGGAACCGCCCCAGGGAAGTAACCGACACATCCACGCCCCGACTTTCCAGAAAAATTTCCAGCGACTCCAGAAAACGATACCAGAAAATATCCTTATAATAGTCGGTCCATAAATTGCCTTCACCGGTGATACGGTCGTCGGTCACGACAATGGAGCTGTTGCCGGATGCCACATAAATGCGGTTGAGAGCCTCAGATGTGATTTCGGATCTGAATTCCCCGGGCATTCTGAATCGCGCCGTCTCAATGACGCTGGAGAGCTCCGCCCCGGTGCCGGGATCAAACTGGATCACCTGCTGGCGCACCAGAAAACTTCCGGGAAGTTTCATGTCGGCCAGCATCAGATGCAGGATATGCCTTCCTTCAAGGACGTAAGCGCCCGCGGGATTGAAAGGTCCCGCTAATAAAACGGCCAGGCATATCGCGGCCGCGCAGATGTTATTTGTTTTGTATACACGCATCAGCAGAAGGTTTGACGGCTTCGTAAAAATTTTTTTACGATTTTCCCTTATTCATCTCCGGTGAAAAACTGGTCCGACATCCGGACGTTTGCGCCCAGATCTTCTTCGATACGGATAAGCTGGTTGTATTTGGATACGCGGTCGCTTCGCGATAAGGACCCGGTCTTGATCTGCCCGCCGGAAACGCCCACCACCAGGTCAGAAATAAAAGAATCCTCGGTCTCGCCGGAACGGTGAGAAATGACCGTAGTATAACCGGCCTGCTTTGCCATTTCAATGGTGGTCAAGGTCTCGGAAACCGTTCCGATCTGGTTGAGTTTGACCAGAATGGAATTGCCGATGCCGTCTGAAATTCCCTTCTGGAAAATTGACGGGTTCGTGACGAAAATATCGTCGCCCACGATCTGGATCATCCGGCCGAGGCGTTCGGTCATTTTCACCCAGCTGTCCCAGTCCTGTTCCGCCAGGCCGTCCTCGATGGAGTAAAGGGGATATTTATCAATGAGATACTGGTAATAATCGATCATTTCATCCGACGACAACTCCCGTCCCTCGGATGCCAGGTGGTACTTCCCATCCCGGTAGAATTCTGATGCGGCAGCATCCATGGCCAGTCCGATTTCCTTGCCCGGCGTGTATCCGGCAGCCTCGATGGCCGACAGGATCACCTGGATCGCTTCCTCGTTGGAGGAAAAATCCGGCGCAAAACCGCCTTCATCGCCCACTGCCGTGCTCAACCCTTTTCCGGCAAGTATCTTTTTAAGATGATGGAAGGTTTCCGCGCCCATTCGAACGGCTTCGGCGATGGTGCCGGCGCCCACGGGAATGATCATAAATTCCTGGATATCGAGATTGTTGGCCGCGTGTTCCCCGCCGTTGACGATATTCATCATGGGCATGGGAAGATATCGCGCGCTTATTCCGCCGATATACCGGTAGAGCGGAAAGCCATAGGCATCCGCTGCCGCACGGGCCGCGGCCATGGAAACGCCGAGAATGGCATTGGCGCCCAGCTTGGATTTGTTTTCCGTGCCGTCGAGTTCGATCATCTCCTGATCCAGACCGTACTGGTCGGCCGCGTCAAGACCGGTGACGGCCGGCGCGATGATGGAGTTGACATTTTCAACGGCGAGCATCACGCCCTTGCCGAGATATCGTTTTTTATCCCCGTCCCGCAACTCAAGTGCCTCGCGGGTGCCGGTGGACGCCCCGGACGGAACCGCTGCCCTGCCGGTTGCGCCGCATGCCAGCCGTACGTCGACCTCAACCGTCGGATTCCCTCGTGAATCTAAAATTTCTCTTGCAAATACCGTAACAATTTCCGTCATGATGACCTCCAGTTTGAAAGGTTCCCGGGGCAGGATCGCGCAGGGTCCGCCGTGATTATGATCATACAGATTACGATCATATAATCATATGCTTGACAAAATATCGTCGGATGATACGATCATTCAAAAAATGTGTCAAGGATTGGGTTTATGGATCAGGATAGTTTTTATACGAAAGCGCATCTGGTGGTGGCAGCGGTCCGGATATGGGAATACCGGGAAACGGCCCCGCCGACCGTTGAAAATATCTGCGGCATGCTCTCTATATCGGTCGAGGAAGGCAACCGCCTTTGCCGGAAACTAAAGAGTCATGAAGTCATCGACATCATCGACAAAGCCGGCGAAACCCGGGTATTCATTATAGACCACAGCAAACTGGAAACCCTTGTCGGCATTGAAGATACCCGCCGCCTGGATGATGAGCTGGAAAAATATAAAAAATCCAGGGCTGAACAGGGACTGAAAATTGAGGCCATCAAGAAGGAGCAGGCCGAAAAGCAAAAAAAGCTTCACGAAGCCCTTGAAAAAAAGCTCAAGGAGAGCATCAGGCCGAGTTAAATATCTCCTCGAGAAACCGGCTCGGGGGGTTGCACTGGCCTTTGCGGTAGTCTGCGGATGTCAGGAAAAGGTATTGTTCGGCCCGGGTAATCGCCACGTACATCAGCCTTCGCTCCTCAGAGATCTCCGCCGGGGTTTCCTTTGATTTCCAGTGCGGGAACAGGTTTTCCTCGCACCCCACCACGAACACTACCTGGTATTCCAACCCCTTGCTGGCGTGAATGGTGGACAGGTTCACGCCCCGGTCCGTATCGTCGGATTCCTCCTTGTCTTCCTTGATCAAAGCGGCCGCCTCGAGATAATCCACCAGGGTTTCATGCTGAGACGCGGAATAAATCAACTGTTCAATATTTTCAACCCGGGAGGTGTAGTCATCAGGCGTTTTGGCGTATTCCCTGAGATAGTCCAGGTAGCCGGCGCGATCGAGCACCTCCCGTATGGCGCCGTCGGGCCGCATGTCCCGGATGCGGTCGATCATTCCGATAAGGCTTGTGAGGGCCTGGTAATTTTTCCCCGACAGCAGGCTTTCTTTGACGGCCTGGCGCACGGCGGCCTGAAGCCCGTCGCCCTCGGGGCCCATCCCGCGGATTTTGGTGATGGTGCCGGGACCGATCCCCCGCTTGGGGATATTGATAACCCGTTCAAATGCGGCGTCATCCTTGTCAAAGGCCGCCGCGGTCAGATAACAGGTGATATCGATGATCTCCTTCCGGTCGAAAAATCCTTTTGACCCCAGCATCCGGTACGGGATGCCGCCGGCCCGGAACGATTTTTCAAAGGGATACGAGCAGAATTTGGTGCGATAGAGCACGGCCATTTTTCACAAGGAATCTTTTTTCTATGGAGGGCGCGGATCCGGCTCGCCACCCAGACGGCTTCCTCGTCGTCGCTGAAAAAGTGTTCCATTTTTATCCTGCCCCCGGTTTTTTGCGAATAGCATTCCTTTTTCATGCGTTCGGGGTTGTGACGGATCAGCTCATTGGCCGCCGCGACAATCTCTTGGGCGGAGCGGTAATTCTGTTCCAGGCGGAATATCCGGGCCGAAGGATATTTTTCCTTAAACCGCAGAAAATGATTCACGTTGCTGCCACGGAAACCGTAGATGGCCTGCCAGTCGTCGCCCACGCAGAAGATATTGCCGTTTCCGAGAATCAGACCGGTGAGATCCTCCTGAATATCGTTGGTGTCCTGGTATTCATCCACTAGGACATAGGAAAAAAGCCGCTGATACTGGTCGCGGACCTCGGGATGATCCCTGAGCAAGTTCCGGGTCAGCATCAGGATATTGTCGAAATCCACCGCGTTTTTCTCAAAAAGTTCCTTTTCATACAACTTGTAGATATCGTCCAGACGCATGTAGGTAAAGCGGGAATGCCGGCTGAGGTAATCTTCCGGATCGCCGGAATTCTTTGCCGCGGAAATATGGGATGCAATCGAAAATAAGAATTTTTTGTCGATATTGAGACGGGCCAGTATCTCCTTGAACAGTTTCTGCTGCTGATATTCCGCGTAAATCTGCAATGGAGTAGAAAAACCCAGCAGGCGGCAATGCTGTTTGAGAATTTTGAAACCCGCGGAATGAAACGTCCGAACCCAGGGAAATTCCTCCAGGGACAGGCCGGTCATGCGGACCAGGCGCTGTTTCATTTCACCTGCCGCCTTGTTGGTGAAGGTAATCCCCAGAATCCGTTTCGACGAATGCCCCGAAGCGATCATGTGAGCGATTTTGGCCGTAAGGGTACGGGTCTTTCCGGAACCGGCCCCGGCCACCACGAGGGCCGATCCGTCAAAGGCCACCGCTTCGCTCTGCTCATCGGACAGATGAAATTCCGTTGTCATATGACGCATTGCCATGAGAAATGCATGCCCGCAAATCTCAATTCAAGCTCGGCCGAAACAGTGTATCAAGAGGCAGATCCTCGGCCAGGGCTATGCCGGAAGCATTTTTGCGTGTCCATAACATATAGCACCGTTTGAGTGCGGGATCCATAAACGTGATGATTTCGCCCAGGCAATTGAGATCCTGTTGAACGCGCCAGTAAAAATACAATGGAGGGGCTCCTGTTTGCTTTTGCCTTAAAATATTTTTTATTCTTACACGACATCGCGACCTGAAGAGATGAAACTATTTGTCCGTGGCAACCAATGTCAAGCGCAAAATAAAAATTCCCGGTCTTTTCATCTTGATTTCATTCCGACAATTTTTTGTATCCGTTTTGCGAACACCGTTTATGAACAAAAATTAATTTTTAATATTGACACTGAAGCCGAGTCCGACTGTAATGCTACCTTAACGTTTACGGAAAGCAGAGGCTATCTCTTTTAAAAACCAGTTCCTGCAGATCAAGGCGGTGACCGGCGCGGCCAAGCTCAATATCATCGGCCATTCCTACGGCACCATCTATACCCGGGACGCCATCTCCAACCTCGGTATTTCATCCTACGTGGCAATTTTTCAACCGGAGACGATCGTTATGAACGTCAATAAAAAAAATGTGGTATCTATTTAACGCAAGTAACCCTACAACGCTATTTAATGATCTTTGACAGCCATGCCCCTCAACCGCTTTTTACGGTGGGACAAGTACGCCCGATGATTGCGATGCTGTATCCATAAAACCTGATCAAGCAACGACTCTAAATCATGCCGTTTCATTGGCAAAAGGAGCCTGAGTAGGACCCTAAGCTGCGACAGCGTAATGGATGGCGCTTTTTTTCCCAACCTGATTTTCAGGTGCCAGAGGAAAAAATGTGCCAACATGTTTACATTGCAATCGTTTGCCTCGGCCTCATGAAAGGCTTTGTGAAGCCCGCCGGATATGGAAAAATGCGCGCCCAGGAGCAGATCGCCGCCGGCATGAGGTGTCATCTGGCCTTCCCGGTGCTGTCGGATGCGTGAGTTGCGGCCTGTTTCCCCTTTTCCGTTCCGGCCGTTGTTTCCCCTGTTTTTGCCGGGTACGGGCATAAGTGCAGGAGAAAACAGGCCGGGCAGTCCGGCTTTCGGGCAGTGCACAAGGATCGGCCCAGAAAGATGAGCCAGAGGGAAAAATCGTTCCATTCCTTTCGGGGAATCCGGGCCATGAGGTCGAATTCGATCTTGACCGGGTCTTTGTAGGCGGTCAGTCCCAGGCGTTTCGATATCCGCGTCACGTGGGTGTCCACCACGATTCCCGGCTTGCCGAAGGCCGCGCCCAGCACCACGTTCGCGGTTTTCCGGCCCACTCCCGGCAGTTCCACGAGATCTTCGAGGGTTTTCGGCACCACACCGTTGAACCGATCGATAAGGGCCCTGGCGTAATTTTTCAGATTTTTGGCCTTGTTGTGAAAAAAGCCGGTGGAATGGATGAGCCGTTCAAGATCTTTCACGGGCACGGATGCGAAATCTTTCGGAGTTTTGAACCGCTTAAACAGGGCAGGGGTGACGGCGTTTACCTGGCGGTCAGTGCACTGGGCCGACAGGATGGTGGCCACCAGGAGCTGGAATGGGTTATCGTGCTTTAACTGGGTCTTGACATCCGGGTAAGCGGCCCTTAGTATTTTGCGAATTTTCAGGATCCGGCGGTATTCCCTGCCGGTCGTTGCGTTTGCTGAAGGGTGTGCCCCGTTTTTTTTGCTGTCAGTAATAGATTCGCCGATGGAATCGTAAAAACCTGTTGTAGGTTGTTTCATGGCCCGATTTTATGCGCTTTGTGATATTGATGTGATACGGATTCATTTAAAGGTGCCAATTTCATAACATGAGTGAAAGAACAAATAAAGTGAAAGGATTGGGCCTCTGCTCAGGCGGGCTGGACAGCATCCTTTCGGGTCTGGTGCTAAGGGAGCAGGGGATCGATGTTTCCTGGATTTCATTTGAAACGCCGTTTTTTACCGCGGAAAAAGCCCGTAAAGCCGCCGTCGCTACCGGCATTTCCCTTGCGGTAATGGATATCACGGACCACTACCTGCCCATGCTGAAAAATCCGCCCTGCGGATACGGCAAATACATGAATCCCTGCATGGACTGCCATGCCCTGATGTTTCGCATCGCCGGAGAGACCATGGCCGACGCCGGTGCTGATTTTCTGTTTTCCGGCGAGGTCGTGGGCCAGCGGCCCATGTCCCAGACCAAACAATCCCTGCGCTACGTGGAAAAGCGGTCCGGATACGACGGGTTGATATTGCGGCCCTTAAGCGCCCGGCTGCTTCCGGAAACCGAAATGGAAAAGCGCGGCCTGGTGGACCGGGACCGACTCTATGATATTTCCGGCCGATCCCGCAAACCGCAGATGGAACTGGCGAAAAAATTCGGGCTGCGCGATTATCCTTCCCCGGCCGGCGGGTGCCTGCTGGCCGACAAGGGGTTTTCCCTTCGGTTAAAGGATCTTTTCGTCCATCAGAAGGCCTGGACCCGGGAGGAACTCACTTTGCTCAGTCACGGCCGCCACATGCGGCTGGATGCCGTAACCCGCGTCATCATCGGCCGCAATCGAGCCGATAACGATCAGATCCTCTCCTGTTACAGGCCGGACAGGGATTTTATGCTCAAAACCGAAGGCGCTCCAGGCCCGGTTGCCGTCATCCCCGGCGGCTGCTCTCCGGAACAGGCTGCCCGGGCCGCGGAAATCGTCGCGGGATACAGCAAGGCCCCGGCGGACGGATGGGTGGACGTATGCGTAAACCGGCCGGACGGAACAGACACCATCCGGGCCAGAGCCCTCCATCATTCTGCTGTGAAAGACCTCCTGATTCCCTGAAACCGGGATATTTCTTTCATCGTTCTGATCCTCATGCCCATCGTGCCGATTTTTTCAAATCGATCTTTTTCTCAAAACAAATTTCGGATAAAATAAAATCGCTTTTGTATTTGCCTGTTGACATTCTACAAAAAATAAGAGAATGGAATCAATGGGAAACGATACGATTCGATAGTCATGGAACATCTGCCGGACTTTTTGCCGAAAGCCAGGACTTGTTCAATGCGCGATTGTAAGCCATGTTGGTGGAGACATCCGCATGTCCCGACAGCTCCCAAACTTCAGCCCTATACCATTTGTCATAAAATGCCGCGTAAGGTCTCATCAATTATCCAGCTTATTTTCGGGCGATCGCTATCCAATTTTGTCATTTGGAATGATGCATGGGTTGTGTTTGTTCAGAAAAAGGAAATATCCGCTAATCCAACTTCCGTCCGGTGCGCCGCAAGGGGTCTTGGGTGGAGGGTGTCTCTTCGGTCGGGCGAGAACGGATTCTGGCTGTTTAGAGTCGAATGAAAAAAAAGGGGGGAGAAGGAATGAAGACTGTAAAATGCTTGCTGATATATGTTATTATGCTCATGATGGCAAGCCCGGTATGGGCGAAAGACGATCTTAAACGATATCGAGGGTATGACTATTATAAAATATTCCGCGACACTCCCAAATTCAGCAAGGACTTGGGATCGGGGCAATGCAGGGACACGCAGGGACGCCGGTACCGCCCAGCTTCCCCATACCCGACTCGGACATATCGGTATATTGTCGAGGAGTATAACCACACAACCGGGAAGCGGGAAAGGAAAACCGTCGATGTTAGACCTGTGGAGCGATATTGAAGATGGTGATGGTTTTGATATGACTGGTTTGATGATGTGCATCTGACGGAGAGATAAGAGATTGCTTTCTACGACTTGATGTATCTCAGATGAGGCCTGCTGGCTATTTCCAGGGAAGACAATACAAATAGATTCTGTGTGCCTTGATTGCAGAGATCCTATAAGAATCAAGGTGAAAGACGGTATAATCGAATCGGAAGAGCCGACGGGATTGATCGGTCATGTTTCAGTTCCTTTTGGAAAGTGGATGATGAATATGCCCTATTCCTGAAGTACGATGAATTTCTTCCGGTCGGAAGAACATCTTAAAAATTGAGAAGGATTCCAGGAAAAGAAGAAGGGCGGGATCATCGCTCTGAGTGATTTGATGCATATTTTTTCCGGGCCATATTTCACGAACCGAATGGAACCGAACTATTTCTCGAATATGGAAGAATATGCCGCGTAAGGGTTTTTCGGAGGGGCTTTATTTATTGGGCATAATTAGAAGGTTAGCCAATCACATCGCGAAAACGAAGTTTGCGGGCAGAGCCATTCATGATGGTGCGGACCTCAGTGCATTTAAAAAGAAGCCAACAGTTCGAAATTGTATTGGAATTTTTCTCATATGCAGTAGTTGGTTTATTGGCCTGCCGGCAGTAGGTTTAATCGGAGCTTTGTCCATTTACTGGCACGAGCCCTTGCTCATTATCATAGGAGGTCCCTTCTCAATGGTAATGGCATATTTGGTCTTTTTCGTGGGAATCTATCTCGGCGGAAGTAAATATATAATGGCATTTTTCAGATGGGCAACAAGGGTCACGCTTGAAAGATTAATTTAAAAAAGAGGCAATCTTCACCCCAGGCAATAATGAAACCTGACCTTTACCGATGATGAATCGGCATCAATTTGGATTCACCGTTTATCGATCCGCGGCGGAAAGCTGGCCGCAGGCCGCGGAAATATCGCTGCCCTTGCTGTGGCGGATGATGGCGGTGTAGTGTTTGGCGGTGAGCGTTTCCTGAAACTTTGAAATCACCCCTGCATCAGGCCGTCTGAAATCGCTTGCCGGATGTTCGTTGAACGGGATCAGGTTGATTTTGGCCTTGACCGGATGCAGAAGCCGGGGCAGGCGGCGGGCATCATCGACGGTATCGTTCACGTCTCTGATCAGGATATATTCAAAGGTGATTTTATCCCTCTGGGACAGGGGATAGCGGGCGCAGGCATCAATGAGTTCTTCCAGCGGGTAGGTGCGGTTGATGGGCATGAGCCGGTCCCGGGTGGCGTTGTCGGCGGCGTTTAAGGAAACCGCCAGCCGGATTCTGGTGTCCCGGCCCAGATCCGCAAACCTTGGAACAAGCCCGGCCGTGGACAGGGTGACGCGGCGTGTGGAAAACCCGAGACCGGTCCCGATGTCGGTCATGACGCGGGCGGCCTGGATGACCGCCTCATAATTGGCAAGAGGCTCGCCCATTCCCATCAGCACGATATTGGTCAGGCACTTGTCGCCGGTGACCGCTTTGCGGGCGGACATGACCTGGCCGATGATCTCACCCGCCGTCAGGTTCCGGATCAGTCCCGAGGCCGCCGTCATGCAGAACCGGCAACCCATGGCGCAGCCGACCTGTGTGGAGATGCAGAGGGTGTAATGGTCTTTTTCCGGGATCAGCACGCTTTCGATGCCCAGACCGTCTTTGAGCGTAAACAGGTATTTCCGGGAACCGTCCGTAGATGTTTCTATCCGGGCCACGGGAAATTCGGAAAAAACAAAATGATCCGCCAGCATCTGCCGGGTCTGTTTGGTGATATCGGTCATTTCGTCAAAGGACTCGGCCCCGCGGACATAGATCCATTTCAGGATCTGACCGGCGCGGTACGGCGCCATGTCCCGGTCGCGGCACCATTGAATCAGCCGGTCCCGGTCGAATTCACGGATATCGGGTTTTGCGTCTGATGTGTTGTCTGCGGCGGTTGTCATGGGTGCTGTCCAGCGTGCGCTGTTCGTTTATTGCTCTGTATTTTATGAATATCTCGGATTCCGGATACAATATCATTGGATCGCATGGGAAAAATTATTTTTTCTTGACATAACATTGTTATAATACTAAATTCAAGATTTTATTGGTGCCCGAACGAAAAGGGACGGCAGCCGCGGCCTGCCGGTTTTCGTTTCGGGCATTAATTGCTGAAAAGGGCCGGTTTTACTATCATGTTCGACAATTTAAGCGACAGACTCAATACGGTTTTCAAGAAGCTCAAGGGTCACGGGAAGCTCACCGAGAAAAATATCGAGGAGGGCCTCAAGGATGTCCGGATGGCCCTTCTGGAGGCGGACGCCCATTACAAGGTGGTAAAGCAGTTGATCGCCGACATACGCGCGCGGGCTGTGGGCCAGGAGGTGCTGTCGAGCCTCACGCCCGCCCAGCAGGTGATCAAGATCGTCAATGACGAGCTGACGGTTCTGATGGGGAGCGCCAATGAAGAACTGGTCCTGTCCGGATCGTCTCCCGCGGCCGTCATGCTGGTAGGCCTGCAGGGGTCCGGTAAGACCACTTCAGCCGGAAAGATTTCGGTTCATCTGAGAAAGCAGGGCAGAAAACCGTATCTGGTGTCGGTTGACGTGTACCGGCCGGCGGCCATGGATCAGCTCAAGAAACTGGCGGCCCAGCTTTCCACCCCGGTGTTTGATTCGAATCCGGACATGGATCCGCTGCAAATTTGCCGGGAAGCGCGGATTGCAGCCGTGGCCGCCGGGTGCGACACTCTGATCATCGATACGGCCGGACGCCTGCACGTGGATGAAGAGCTGATGGATGAGCTGGTGGCCATCAAAAAACTGCTTGCACCGTCGGATATCCTGCTGGTGGCCGATGCCATGACCGGTCAGGATGCCGTCAACATCGCCCAGTCCTTCAACCAGGCAATAGACATCGGCGGCGTGGTTCTGACCAAGATGGACGGCGACGCCCGGGGCGGGGCGGCCCTTTCCATCAGGGCCATTACCGGAAAGCCGATCAAGTTTGTGGGCGTGGGGGAAAAACTCAACGAACTGGAACGGTTTCATCCCGACCGGATGGCCTCGCGGATTCTGGGCATGGGAGACATGCTCTCCTTTATTGAAAAAGCCCAGAATGTGGTGGATGCCAAACAGGCCGCGGACCTTGAACGGAAACTGAGAAAGAATGAATTTACCCTGGAGGATTTTCGGGATCAGATGGCCCAGGTCCGAAAGATGGGTTCCCTGGGAGACCTGCTCAAGATGATTCCGGGTTTCAGCAAGCTCAAGAATCAGGACGTGGACGTGGATGACCGGGAACTGGTCCGAATCGAGGCCATCATCAATTCTATGACCCCGGGGGAGCGGCGCAACTATAACATCATCAACGGCAGCCGCAGAAAAAGGATTGCAAAAGGCAGCGGAAACAGTGTACAAGATGTGAATAAACTTTTGAAAAATTATACCCAAGTATTAAAGATGGTTAAAAAAATAAGCAAGGGCGGGTTCATGCGCGGCATGGGGCGCCAGATGATGCCTTTTTAATTAAGGAGCAAGACAGAATATGGCGGTAAAAATCAGATTGGCCAGGTATGGCGCGAAAAAAAGACCCTTTTACAGAATCGTGGTGGCGGACGGTCGCTATCCGCGTGACGGCAGATTCCTTGAGACGGTCGGCACCTATAACCCATTGAAGGAACCCTTTGAAGTCACGCTGAAAAAAGACCGGATCCAGTACTGGCTCGGCACGGGGGCGATTCCCACTGACACGGTGAACAGTATCTTGAAGAAAGAAGGGGTTTTTTCAAATCCTGTTTGATTTCAGATCGGTATCCTTAATTTCCAGCAGCCCTAACGAGGAGACGGACCATGAAAGAACTGATCACGTATATCGCAAAAGCGCTTGTGGATAAACCGGATGAAGTCAATGTCACCGAGGTAGAGGGTGATCAGACATCCGTCCTGGAACTCAAAGTCGCAAAAGAGGATCTTGGAAAAGTGATCGGTAAGCAGGGCAGAACCGCCCGGGCCATGCGCACCCTGTTGAGCGCTGCGTCCGCCAAAATCAAGAAACGCACGATTCTTGAAATCGTGGAAGACTGATTGACGCGGCCGGATGGATCAGGAAGGCGTCCTCCACATCGGAAGAATTGTAGGGGTTCACGGAATCAAGGGATATCTTAAGCTTTATTCTTTTGCCGAATCAGTGGAACTGTTTTCGCCCGGCAGCCGTATCCGGCTTAAGCGCCGTTGCGGACAGCCGGAAATAATGACGATCCGGGATTTTCAGTCGCACCGTAATTCATGCCGCATCGCATTTGACGGCGTGGATGACCGGGAAAGTGCTTATGCCTTAATTGATGCGGATCTTTTCATTGAACGGTCCGCGCTGCCGGAGCCGGAGGAGGACGCCTGGTACCGGCGGGACCTGATCGGGCTCGATGTTTTCGGCACCGACGGTGCCTATATCGGCCGGATAGAGAACATATTCACCACAGGAAGCAACGATGTCCTCGTGGTGGAAAATGACGGCGCGGAAACGCTGGTGCCGACCATTAAATCCGTTGTCCGGGATGTCGATCTGGCGGCCGGCCGGATGACGGTCGATATGCCCGAGGGCTTGTAGAGGCGCCGGCGGCATGAATTTTGGCATACTGACGATTTTCCCGGAGATATTCGACTCCTTTCTATCCCACGGCATTGTCCGAAGGGCCATTGAGAACGGGATCATCCGGGTGACGCCGGTTAATATCCGGGATTTTGCCCGGGGAAAACATCGGACCACCGATGACCGGCCTTACGGCGGCGGCGCCGGCATGGTGATGACCCCCGAACCTCTGGCAGAGGCATTGGCCTGGGCTCGGGAACGGATACCGGACGCGGCCGTCATACTGCTTTCGCCACAGGGCAGACCGTTTACGCAGCCTTTGGCGCAACAGCTTGCGCTGCGAAACGGTCTTATTCTTGTGTGCGGCCGGTATGAAGGCGTGGATGAGCGGATTTACGGGCACATCGACGATGAAATATCCATCGGCGATTACGTGCTCACCGGCGGCGAACCGGCGGCCATGGTGATGATCGACGCGGTAACGCGGCTGCTTCCCGAGGCTCTGGGCGGGGAGGATTCCGCCGGGAGTGATTCGTTTTCGGATCATTTTCTGGAGCACGCGCAATATACGCGTCCGCCGGTGTTTGAAGGAGAAGGAGTTCCGGATGTGCTGCTGTCAGGCAACCATGCCGATATCGCATCCTGGCGGCTGGAATCGTCGCTGATCCGGACCCTTCTGAAGCGGCCGGATCTGTTAAAAGATAAAGAACTTTCCGACCGGGAAAAGGCGATTTTAAAAAAATGGTGCAGGACTGTTGAACAACTCATTTCCGGGTAAACTCTATCTGGCCCTGGTGCACCATCCGGTGAAAAACAGAAACGGCGAGACCATTGCCTCGGCAGTGACGAACCTGGACCTGCACGATATATCCAGAGCCGCAAAGACATACGGTGCCGCCGCCTTTTACGTGGTCACGCCGTTAGACGACCAGCGTGCCCTGGTGAAAGAGCTGGTTTCCCACTGGACAACAGGGCGGGGCGGGGATTATAACCCGATGCGCCGGGATGCCCTGGAACTGATCCGGGTCCGGGACGAATTGTCCCGGGTGATCGATGAGATCCGGATGCAAGACGACCAGCCGGTGAAAGTGGTGGCTACGCGCGCGGCGGAATCCGAGGAACTGCTGGATTTTTCCGAATTCAGGCGGTTGCTGGCGGAAGGGAGCTGTTCATACCTTCTCGTGCTGGGAACGGCGTGGGGGCTTACGGACGCGTTTATCAACAGCGCCGATTACGTGCTGGCACCGATCCGGGGAAATACCGGATACAACCATTTATCGGTGCGGTCCGCGGCGGCGATTATCCTGGACAGGGTATTGGGAAATCCGGGTTAAGGAACGGCAAACGGCATTTTTATGGCTATGGGGGGCGGAACTTACATCTGTTCCTCCATATATACGATTTCAAACGATTATCACATTTGAAAATATTATGAATTGAGGTGGCAAATGGAAAAGATCAGGCAGTTGGAAAAAGAGCAGTTGCGACTGGATTATCCCGACTTTTTCCCCGGTGATACCATCAAGGTGCATGTCCGGATCCGGGAAGGTGAAAAAGAGAGGGTTCAGATTTTTCAGGGCGTGGTCATCAGCCGGAAGAGCGGGACCGTCAACGCGTCGTTCACCGTCCGGAAAACTTCCTACGGGATCGGCGTGGAGCGGGTCTTTCCCCTTCACTCGCCCACCATCGACAAGATCGAAGTGGTCACACATGGACGGGTCCGCCGGGCGAAAATTTATTACCTGCGAAATCTCAGGGGCAAGGCGGCGCGGCTGAAAGAACGTCGTCGCAGTTAATGGAACATCGTAAAATATCGCGACAGGGCAGGACTCTTGTGGGCCTATGAACAGCGTGTCCGTGCCGATGGTTTCTCCCTGGTCGCAGGGATCGATGAGGCCGGCAGAGGCCCTCTGGCCGGGCCGGTGGTCGCGGCGGCGGTCATCCTTCCGGAGAGCATACCGATATCCGGGATCAATGATTCCAAAAAATTGACGCCCCGGAAACGGGAAGCGTTATATCACGATATTTACCGACATGCCGTTGCCGTTGGTATCGGGATCATCGATCCGGTTGAAATCGACCGGATCAATATCCTTCAGGCGTCATTGAAAGCAATGGTTTTTGCCGTGTTGAACCTGGAGCCCGGGCCGGATTACCTGCTCATCGACGGCCGTTTCCCGATCGCTATGAATCTGCCCCAGCAGGCCCTTGTTCGGGGAGATGCAAAGAGCATTTCCATTGCCGCGGCATCCATTGTCGCCAAGGTTACCCGTGACCGGATCATGTGCCGATATGGCTGTGAGTATCCGGAGTTTGACTTTGCGACCCACAAGGGATATCCCACCCGAGCCCACCGGGAAGCCATAAGGAAATTCGGCTGTTGCCCGATTCACCGTCGGAGTTTCGGTGGTGTTCGCGAATTTCTCAACCCCGAGATCACGGAGCGTTCATGACACACCAGAGGCAGGATTTCGGCCGGCTGGGTGAATCACTGGCGGAGCGTCATCTCCGTGACCAGGGGTATGAGATCGTCTGCCGGAATTACCGGACCCGTTTCGGTGAAATCGATATTATCGCAAAGGATCGGGGCACCATTGTTTTCGTGGAGGTCAAGTCCCGCCGCTCCATCACCTACGGCAGTGCCCGGTCCGCCATCACGCCGCAAAAGCGCAGAAAAATGTCGATGCTGGCCCTCTATTATCTGAAAACTACCCGTCAGACATCCGCACGGGCGAGATTCGATGTGGTTAACATCTGTTCTGGCGACGGGGAACCCAATGTCGATGTCATCAAAAATGCCTTTGAACTCGCATACGAATGATGCGCCGTCACTTTGCGCCGGCGCCCTCTATATTGTCGCAACCCCCATCGGGAATCTCAGCGATATCTCCCTGCGCGCCCTTGATGTCCTCAGGCAGGTCGATTTCATCGCGGCCGAAGATACCCGTCATACCCGAAGACTTCTGTCCCATTATGATATCCGGAACAAGCTCATCTCCTGCCATGAACACAATGAATCCGAAAGGGCTCAGGGAATCATCGAAAAATTGTCGTCCGGAATGACCGTGGCCCTGGCAACCGATGCCGGAACCCCGACGGTTTCGGACCCGGGATATCGCATCGTCAATGCCGCGGTGGCCGCGGATATACGGGTCATCCCGATCCCCGGCCCGTCGGCGGCCATGACGGCCCTGTGCGCGTCCGGGATGCCATCGGACGCCTTTTTCTTTGTCGGTTTTCTTCCTTCCCAGCCGGCAAAGCGAAGGGAACGGATGAAGGCCATTGCCGAGATACCAGGGACATTGATATTTTATGAATCGACAAGGCGGATCGGGCCGGTGTTAAGCGATGCCATTGGTATCTTCGGCGACCGGTATGCAGTGCTGGCCCGGGAGATGACCAAGACCCACGAGGAGTTTGTCCGGGGCCGCATTTCCGAACTGATTGCCGAACTGGAAGGCCGTCAGACCGTCAAGGGTGAAATCACCCTTCTCATCGCGCCGGGTGCGGCAGGTAAGGCCGCTGATCCATCCGCAGTCCGGGATTTGATCATGGCGGGCTTGAAATCCAAAACAGCGGGTGCGGCTTCCCTTGCAAAAGAAATTTCAAAAGCCTGCGGCATTTCCCGGCAGACGGTTTACGATATGATCCTTGAAATCAAGGGTCAAAAATAACCCGAAGCAACAAGAGAACAGACCCATGGATAAACTCGACGCCATATTCTCACCGGAATCCGTAGCCGTGATCGGGGCTTCTTCCACACCGGGCAAGGTGGGGCATGATATTTTCGCCAATATTTTAAAAGGCGGCTACAAGGGAACCCTTTATCCGGTCAATCCCAATGCAAGATCCATCCTGAGTGTCCGGTGTTACAAGGATGTCAAGGCGATTCCAGATCCCATCGATCTGGCCATGGTGATCCTACCGCCACGGCTCGCCCTTACGGCGGTGGACGACTGCATTGAAACCGGCGTGAAAGGGATCGTGATCGTATCGGCCGGGTTCAGGGAAGTCGGCGGCGAAGGCGTGGAAATCGAGGAAAAGATCGCGGCCAAATGCCGCCAGGCTGGGATTCGCCTGGTTGGACCGAACTGCCTGGGGGTCATCAACCCCAATCCGGCGGTCGGGCTCAATGCGAGTTTTTCCAACCGGATGCCCTTGAAGGGAAATATCTCCTTTATCTCCCAAAGCGGCGCGCTCTGTACCGCCGTGCTGGATTTCGCTGCTGACCGGGGATTCGGTTTTTCCAAGTTCATCTCCATCGGCAACAAGGCGGACGTGGATGAACTTGATCTTCTGCGTTATTACCACCGGGATCCGGAAACCCGGGTGATCATGATTTATATGGAAGAACTTCGGTACCAGCCGGGTTTTATCGAAGAGGTCAAGGAAATTACCTCCGGGGACCGGCCCACGCCCGTGATCGTGATCAAGTCCGGCAAAACCGTTGCCGGGGCCGCCGCCGCTGCTTCCCACACCGGATCTCTGGCTGGAACCGAGGCGGTATATGATGCCATTTTCAATCAGGCAGGAATCATACGAGTGGACACGGTTAATGAAATGTTCGATCTGGCCATTGCCTTTTCCACACGAAAAATTCCGGCCGGTGACCGGATCGCCATCATCACCAACGCCGGCGGACCGGGTATTATCGCCACGGACATGAGCGAAATGTCCGGGTTGCGCCTGGCGCAGTTTGGCCCGGAAACCGACGACATTCTGCGGGAGCACCTGCCGCCCACGGCCAACTTTAAAAACCCAGTGGACGTTATCGGGGACGCGGATCGGGACCGTTACGAATACGCCCTGGATGCCGTTATCAAGGATCCCGGCGTGGACGGGGTGCTCATGATCCTGACCCCCCAGTCCATGACGGATGCCATCGGAACCGCCGAAGCCATCGTCAATATCTATAACTGCTCCATCAAGCCGATTGTAA
>CAYZXZ010000015.1:0-2970 GCA_964481615.1 uncultured Desulfobacteraceae bacterium
AAAATTTTGCGCCCACCAAAACCAAAAACCGGGGTTTTC
The DNA here is from genome assembly GCA_964481615.1 of uncultured Desulfobacteraceae bacterium. Lineage (GTDB taxonomy): Bacteria > Desulfobacterota > Desulfobacteria > Desulfobacterales > Desulfosalsimonadaceae > SURF-33. The sequence goes on from CAYZXZ010000015.1 coordinate 40, forward strand.
TGTCAGACACTAATTATCGGTCATTTATTTTCCTGCATCGGTTTTAGCGCACTTATGATCTTTACGATATCCAGATAAACGTTATAGATACTTTCAACAGTGAAACCGGCCGCCCGAACATTGGCCACCGTATCTCTTGTCACGGACGGTCCGATCATCTCCGCGACGGGGTTCATCATCCACAATATTTCCCGGAAAGGGAAGTGGTTGCTGCGCGTATGCTCGAACATAATGAGTTCCCCGCCGGGTTTAAGGACCCGGTAAAGTTCTTTAAGCCCCCTGATCGGTTCGGGCACCGAGCAGAACGTGCAGGAGGTGAACACCTGATCGAAGAACTCCGAGGAAAAGTCGAGTTTCCGAGCGTCCATTTCCATCAGCAGGAGGCTGCCTTTGTAATGCAAGGATAATATACCAGTTATTCATCCGGCAGGACAAGGGGAATGAAAAAAAGAAAAAAGATGATTGTTTTGGAAATACACCATTTAGGTCGCGATAAAAAAATTGGGAAATTTCAATAAAATAATGTATAACATGCCAAAAGCTGTTTCTAAACCGCAGGCAAGCCGCAAGCCGATAAGCGGGGGGGGGCACCCTCAGGTGCCGCCATGGCGCATCGAAAGGCGTTTTGAAACGGCTTCAATAACGTTTCCCCTATACGTTTTGGAGGCTTCCCGATGTCTGCAAAACCGACCTATGAAGAATTGGAACAACGAATTCAGAGACTGGAACATGCGGAAAAAGAGCTTGCGGAAAGCGAAGAGTGGTTCCGGCGGCTGCATGAAGCCTCTTTTGCCGGAATTGCAATCCATGACAAAGGGGTGATTCTTGAATGTAACGGGGGGTTGTGTGAACTGAGCGGATTTGATTATGATGAGTTGATCGGCATGAACAAGATTGAGTTGATCGCCCCGGAGTTTCGGGAAAAGGTGATGAAGAATATCCTCTCGGGTTATGAAAAGCCCTATGAAATATTGGGAATTCGAAAAGACGGTTCCCGGCTCCCGCTTGAAATCCGCGAGAAGGTTATTCCGTACCGGGACAGAAAAGTCAGGGTTGCCGAGTTCCGGGATATCAGCGAGCGCAAAGCGGCGGAAACGGAATTAAAAAGATCGCATGAACAATATCGCAGCGTGGTGGAAAACGCCAATGATGCCATCATTATCATTCAGGATGGCATTATTGTGTTCCATAATCAGAAAGCCGAAATATTGACGGGATTATCTCCAGAAGAAGGCGTCTATCCCTTCATCGATTTTGTTCATCCGGAAGATAGGGATTCGGTCTTTGCGCAATATCGTAATAAGATCAAGGGAAATAAAATCACTACTCCTTTTGCGTTTCGAATCATGGATAAAAAGGGGAACGTATTATGGGTGGATATCAATGCGGTAAATGTGACATGGAAAGGAAATCCGGCGGTTCTATGCTTTATTCGGGACATAACCTTGCAAAGGAAGCTGGAAGCCCAGCTCCGTAAGTCCCAGAAAATGGAGTCCATTGGCATCATGGCAGGTGGAATTGCCCATGATTTCAATAATATTTTAAGCATTATTCTCGGCAACATTGAATTGGCGATGCTTGATTTGCCGGATTGGAATCCCGCCCGGAAAAATTTAAATGAATCCCATAAAGCCTGTTTTCGGGCAAGGGACATTATTCGTCAGATCTTAAATTTTTCCCGCCAGACGGAACTGGAACGAATTCCCATCAATCTGTCCGGCATCGTGAGGGAATCTTTGGCGCTGCTTCGGTCAACCCTGCCCTCCACCGTTGAGATCCGTCAAAATATAGAGGAGTTATCCAGCGTCATTGTTGCTGATCCGACCCAAATCCATCAGGTAATGATCAATTTGTGCGCCAACGCCGCGTATGCAATGAAGGGAAAAGGCGGTGTGATCGAAGTTGGTCTGAGTGAAACAATATTGAAAGAAAAAACGGAAAAGCAATATCCTGACTTGCCGCCGGGGCGTTATTGGGAACTATCTGTTCGCGACACCGGTCGCGGGATTGACCCCGGAATCATTGATCGCATTTTCGACCCCTATTTCACAACAAAACAAATTGGCGAGGGGTCGGGAATGGGGCTTTCGGTGGTGCATGGCATTGTTGAAAATCACGGGGGAAAAATTTACGTTTCCAGCGAACCGGGGAAAGGGAGCGTTTTTACGATATTGTTCCCGAAAATCGAAGCGGAAGCAGCACCCGAAAAAGAAAAAAAACAAGAACTTCCAGAGGGGAATGAAAGAATCCTTTTTGTGGATGATGAAATATCTCTGGCTAAGATCGGAAAGCGGATGCTTGAACGCCTCGGCTATCAGGTAATATCCAAAACCAATCCCCTCGATGCACTGGAAGTGTTTAAAGCTGATCCTCAGCAGTTTGATCTTGTTATTACGGACATAACCATGCCCCAGATGACCGGCAATGCGTTGACCAAGGAAATGATACGTATCCGGCCGGGTATCCCCATTATTCTATACACCGGGTACAGCGACGAGATAGACGAAAAAAGAGCGGCGGCAGCGGGCATTCGCGCTTATATCATGAAACCGATGAATATTGTGCAACTGGCAAACACCGTCCGAAAGGTTCTTGATGAAATATAAACGTAGCGCCGTGTCAGCATTTATTGGCTTGTTCCTTATTTTCGCACTCGGCGGCTTCGCGGGCCTTCTTCCGGGCCGCTTCCTTGAACGGGCGGGCTTCTTCGGCGGCCAGCCTCTTTCGCGCGTCCATGTCCACGGTCCAGCTCAGTCCGGAATCCGCGCGGTCCGGCAACAAGCGGAAGAAATCATCGAAGTGCTTCAGCGTAAGCGGGGTCTTCTTGCGGGCCTTGATGTCGGTCAGGTCGTAATACCAGATCTTTCGCGTCGGTTTGCCCTTGGTGAAGAAGATCAGATTCGTCTTCACGCCCGCGCCCGCGGCCGTGAA
>CAYZXZ010000015.1:3031-29653 GCA_964481615.1 uncultured Desulfobacteraceae bacterium
ATTACGCCGGCCGGCAGACTGACGATGCACCACGCCTCGCAGTCGTTGAGAAGCTTCTGCTTGGTCTTGACAAAGGCGTCCTGGTTGGTGCGGAAGAGCAACCCTTCATCGAGAACGATCCCGCAGCGGCCACCGTCTTTCAGGCTGCGGATCACATGCTGAAGGAATAAGGCCTGGGTGGCGCTGGTCTTGTAGTCTATAAGATGTGTCTCTGATTTTTTAAATTGGTTAAAAAAAATCGACCGGTTCAATTTCAACCTTGTTTGCGGGAGAGAAGGATCAATGAAAGAGAGGCAAACCGTCGTTATCAACGGCAGGAGAGACGATCCTGGCCGTGGCCCGCCGCAACAACATCGATATTCCCACCCTCTGTTATCTCAAGGGGGCCACCCCCCAACGGCAGGTGCCGGATGTGCGTGGTGGAAATCCAGGGTGATGCGGAGCTGAAGGCTTCCTGTGAAACGCCGGCGGCCGGCGGGATGATCATCCGGACCGAATCGCCGCAGGTGGTCGCGTCTAGGAAACAGAGCATTGCAAGGCTGCTTTCCATGGGCAATCACAACTGCGCGGTCCGGTCGACCCGGGAGAAAAGCTGGACCGCCTATCAGCTCAAGGTCCAGCAGGAAGGCGGCAGCGCCGAGCTTTGCCCCGCGTGGGGGGATTGCCGCCTGCAGGATCTGGCGTACCGCTACCAGGTGGCCGGCGGCGGGTATGCCAACGTGGAATTCCTCTATCCCACGGAAATGGCCAATCCATTCATCATCCGCACCACGTGCAGTTACTGCGGGGTGGGATGCCAGATGGACCTTCATGTCAAAGATGACCGCATCGTCCGGGTCACCGGGGCCGAAGATACCCCGCCCACTTACGGCAGCCTCTGTGTCAAAGGCCGGTTCGGGTTTGATTTCGTCAGCTCCCCGGAACGGCTTACCGTGCCGCTGATCAAGGAAAACGGAAAATTCCGGGAAGCCACCTGGGACGAGGCCTTGGATCTTACGGCCCGACGTTTCAGCGAGATCAAAAAGGCTCATGGCGCTGACAGCATCGGCGTACTGACTTCGGCCCGAGTCAGCAGCGAAGATAACTATATCGCCATGAAGTTCACCCGAGCGGTGCTAAAGACCAACAATATCGATCATTGCGCCCGTCTCTGACACAGCTCCACTGTGGCCGGTCTGGCCGCGGCATTCGGAAGCGGGGCAATGACCAATACCATCGGTGATATCGAACAGGCCGACGTGATCCTGGTGACCGGCTCCAACACTACGGAGAATCATTCGGTGAAAACCCAATGGTTTCGGATGCGGATCTCAATCACGCGGAAAAATGTTTTCACCATCTCGATTTTCTGGTGGTCCAGGACATTTTCATGACGGAAACCGCGCAAATGGCGGACGTGGTTTTGCCCACCACCTGCTTTGCGGAAAAGGACGGCACGTTTGCCAATACCGAGCGACGGGTCCAGCGGGTGCGCAAGGCAGTCACCGGCCCCGGCTCCGTCCGGGACGACTGGCGGGTGACCTGCGATATCGCCACGCGCATGGGCTATCCCATGCATTATCCGGGGGGTGTTCCACGCCATCGATTTTATCCCGCCCGCCGAAAAGCCCGACGACGAGTACCCGCTCTGACCACCGGCCGGGTGCTGTACCAGTATCATTCCGGCACCATGACGATGAAAACCGAAGGGTTAAACGAGAAGTCCCCGGAAAATTTCGTCGAGATTTCCGCCGATGACGCCGACAGATTAGGTCTGGCCGACGGGGAGATGGTGCGGATCAGCTCCCGCAGGGGCGAGATCATGTCCCGGCTGAGCGTGTCGGAAAAGGCGGTGACTGGCACGGTTTTCATGCCGTTTCATTTTGCCGAAGCTGCGGCCAACAAGCTGACGAACGCGGCTCTTGACCCGGTTTCCAAGATACCGGCATTCAAGGTCTGCGCGGTAAAGGTGGAGCGGGCGGCTTAAACTTCATTGTCGTGGGTACGCTTCCACGGCAACGGCCGCGGCATAACCGCCGGGCAAGGCAACCGGCCGGATCAGCCACGGCCTTCCGGATCGGTCGGTTATAAGACCCTTATCTTCATGATCCCCGGCGGCCCGGCCGTCGGGGATTTCCATTTCTTTCAGTCCGCGAAGCCCTTCGCCGGTGGCCTTGACACAGGCCTCTTTCATGGTCCAGAGCTGAAAAAACAGTGCCGGTTTTCGTAAAAGTCCGGCTTTGCCAAGGGCTTCACGTTCCGGCCCGGAAAGAAAACGTTTTGCAATGGCGTCCATGGTGCCGACGGGCCGGATCTGTTCGATGTCCACGCCGATGACCCGGTTTGCGCAAAATCCGAACAATCCCATTTCGTGGGAGTGAGAGAGGCTGAAATGCAACATCGGCGGAGCCCCGGAGTCCATGAGGCGGGGCTTTCCCGAGGTGTCGCAGCAGCAGGGGATGGCCTCGGGCCGCTGATTCAGATATCGGCCCAGGAGTATGCGCAATATGCCGTGCGCCGCGATAAAACGCGCCCGTCTGTCCCCGCCCAGGCGGTCGACCCTGGTCATTTCCTCCCGGCTCAGGGTGGCGGCAAGCGATGCGGTATGGGCATCCGGCAGATCCAGAACGGACCACCAGAGATGGACCTCGCCGGGGTCAAGTGTGGGCGGAGGCATGTCTCCTGCCGGAAAATATCGAAACCGGTTGATATGGATGGTGACGTTTTGCGGCATGGATGTTTTATTATCAGGTCCTCGACTCTTTCGCAATACCCGCAGGCCATGCCGTTTCAGATGATGGATCTTTTCAATCGCGGATTTTGGGGCGGAATTTTTTATTGAATTGCATATGGACCAGTGGTATTTTTTTAATTTTTAAGAATTTATTACGGATAATTGAATTGAAGACCGGAAAAACGGGCGTCATACTTCTGATCGGGTTGTTTTTCGGGGTGATCGTTTTGAGCGCCGATATCTGCGTCGGCGCCGGGGCCGGTTCCAAGGCCCTTGACCGTGTCAGGGATCTGCAGATGCCGAATGTCGGAAGCATTGATAAATACGGCGGCCCTATGGACGGGTTTGATGAATTCGATGAATTCGAAACCAGCCCTGAAGACACGATTTGGGACCCGCTGATGGGGTATAACCGTTTCATGACCCAGGTTAATGACACGCTTTATGTATGGGTGCTGCGGCCCACGTCACTGGTGTACGGAACGGTGGTCAAGGAACCGGCCCGTCTGGCCGTCAATCGGTTTTTCGAGAATCTGGGGTTTCCGGTCCGACTGATAAACAATCTGCTGCAGCTGAAATACCAGCGGGCAAGCGGTGAAATCGCCCGATTCAGCGTTAATACAACCGTCGGCTTCCTGGGATTTTTTGATCCGGCAAAATCCTGGCTGGGGCTTGAGCCCAGTCCCGAGGATTTCGGTCAGACCCTGGGCCATTGGGGGGTTGGCCCCGGGTTCCATATCGTGCTCCCCCTGCTGGGGCCTTCGAATTTAAGAGATGCATGCGCCCGGATTCCGGATAGTTTTCTGTCTCCGGAATATTATATCGAAAGCAATCGCGCTTCTTTGACCATGACCGTTATCGAAAGGGCCAACGCCATATCCCTGATGACCGATCAGATTGATGCGTTCCGCAGGGACGCTCTGGATATGTATATCTTTTTCAGGGATGCATATGAGATGAACCGTAGAAAAAGGATCGAGGAATAGTAAAATGAAAAAAACGGTTTTTTGCCTGTTGCTGCTGCTGGTAATGGCCCTTCCGGTGTCCGCGGAACCGAAGGCGGAGGTGGAGGCCCTTTTGAAATCGCAAGTCGATGCGGTGCTCCAAATCCTGAAACAGCAGGAGATGCCGGATGCGGAAAAGCAGGAAAAAATCATGGCGATCATCGGGCCGACATTTGATTTTGAACTCATGTCACGGCTCACCCTGGGCCGGGCCAACTGGATGAAGCTCAACGCGCAGGAGCAGGCGACCTTTATCGATCTTTTCGTGGCCCGTCTGAAAAAAACCTACCTGGAGAAAACATCGCTCTATTCGGATGAGGACGTGATTTACCGCCCGGCCGTGGTGGTGGAGGACAAGATTCATATGTCGGTGGCGATTGTGTCCGGAGGCAAGGCCGTGGAGATCGCCTACAAGTTTTATGCCGCCGGCGATCAGTGGAAAATCTATGACGTGGAAGTCGAGGGCGTCAGCCTGGTCATGAGTTACCGGTCACAGTTCAACCAGATCCTGCAGCGGGGGACGGCCACGGATCTCCTGGATGAACTGCGGAAAGGGGAAATTGAGACCCCGTCATGAATATATGGAAAATCGGATGATCCCCAAACCGGACTCACGGCCCACGCGTTTGTTTTTCGGCATTGTGATCGACCACCCGAAAATCGTGGCGGCCTGCCTGCTGGCGCTGATCGCCGTCATGGGTTTTTTCGCTAAAGATTTCAAGATCGACGCTTCCGCTGAAACCTTGATCCGGGAAAGCGACGATGACCTGCGCTATGCCCGCATGATCTATTCACGATACGGGATCCAGGATTTTCTGGTCATTGCCTATACCCCCAACGGGGATCTTCTGTCCGACAAAGTCCTGGCCGATATCGGCCGGCTGCGGGATGAACTGGCGGCATTGCCCCGGGTGGATTCGGTGGTCACCCTTTTGGATGTGCCGATCCTGGAAAGCCCGCCACTGTCGCTCCAGGAACTTGCCGGCGAAATGCGGACCCTTATGTCGCCGGGCGTGGATCGGGAAATGGCGCGGAAGGAGCTGGCCAACAGCCCCCTTTACCGGGATATGCTGGTCAGCCCGGATCTTAAAACCACCGGAATCCAGATCAATTTCCCGCCTGATGATGGTTTTTACGCATGGGTCATGCGCCGTGATGAACTCGAGGAAAAGTCCGCGGATCGAGGCCTGACACCGGAAGAATCCGATGAATACCGTCGGATCAACGACAACATCGACCGGTTCCGCGCCGCCTTTGACAAGGATCGAGGTGAGGATATCGCCGCAATCCGGGCCATCATGGATCATTATCGGGTCGACGCCGATCTGTTCCTCGGCGGAGTCAGCATGATCGCCGACGATCTGGTCCGGTTCGTCAAAAACGATCTCAAGATTTTCGGCATCGGCGTATTCGCCTTCTTGATCATCGTACTGAGCATTATTTTCCGGGAGCCCCGTTGGGTGATCCTGCCCATGCTCTGCTGCGGCTTTTCAGCCCTGATCATGATGGGCCTGCTGGGGTTGATCGGGTGGAAGGTGACGGTCATCTCTTCGAATTTCATTTCCATTCAGCTCGTGCTGACCATGTCGCTGACCATCCACCTGATTGTCCGGTACCGGGAACTGCTGTTGAAAAATCCGGACGCCGATCAGCGCTTGCTGGTCCATGACACGGTCCGGCTGATGGCAACGCCCTGTCTTTATAATTCATTGACCACAATTGCGGGTTTTTCCTCTCTGGTTTACGCTGATATCGTTCCGGTGGTGTCGTTTGGATGGATGATGACCGCCGGAGTGGTGGTATCGTTTATCGTTACCTTTATATTTTTCCCCGCAAGCCTCATGCTCATGGCCAAGCCGTCGACACCGCAGCCGAAGCGGGTGCAATTCGCCCTGCCGCTGATCCTGGGGAGATTCACCGAAACACATCGCAAAACGATTCTGGCGCTGACCACCATCGCCCTGATTATCAGTGCCGTGGGCCTGACCCGCCTGACGGTTGAAAATTCTTTTATCAATTATTTCAAGGACTCCACCGAGATCTACCAGGGCATGGCCGTCATCGACCGGCAGCTCGGGGGGACCACGCCTCTGGACGTGATCGTCAATCTGGAAAATCCGATCGTATCAGGATCAGCACGCGCAGCGGATTCGGACGCGCACGCGGCCCCGGCCGTGGAACCGCCGGCCGCTAATGATGATTCAGGCGGTTTTGACGATTTTGACGACTTCGGGGATTTCGACGAGTTCGCCGATGAAATTCCTTCGAAATACTGGTTCACGCCGTTTCGGATGAGCCGGGTGGTCAAAATTCACGATTATCTGGATGGATTGCCCGAAACCGGCAAGGTACTCTCTCTGGGGAGCATGATGAAGATCGCCGATCGGCTTACCGGCGGCAGGGAGTTGGACAGCTTTGACCTGTCACTGATTTATAATGAAATCCCGGATGATTACAGGGAGCTTCTCATCAGTCCTTTTGTTTCCGTGGAAAACGACCAGGTCCGTTTTTTCGTGCGGGTGCGGGACTCGGAGGAAAGTCTGCGCCGCAATGAGCTGATCAACCAGATCGAAAACGATCTGGTGAAAAAGCTCGGCTATCCCGAGGAAAACGTCCGTCTCACGGGCATGATGATTCTCTACAACAATATGCTCCAGAGTCTGTTCGGCACCCAGATTCAGACCCTGGGCATTGTTCTTCTGGTGATCATGGCCATGTTTTACGTGCTTTTCCGATCCCTGCGCATCGCCGTCATCGCGATTTTTCCCAATCTGCTTTCCATTTCCGTTGTGCTCAGCTTCATGGGATGGCTGCGCATTCCATTAGACATGATGACCATCACCATTGCTTCCATCAGCGTGGGGATCGCAGTGGACAACACCATTCATTTCATTTACCGGTTCAAAAGCGAGATCGCCACGGGTAAAAATTACATTCAGGCCATGCATCGCTCCCACGGCAGCATCGGATTTGCCATGTTTTATACCAGCATCACCATCATTATCGGGTTTTCCATCCTGACCCTTTCCAATTTCATCCCGACCATTCTCTTCGGGATGCTCATCGGCCTGGCCATGCTGATCGCCATTATCGGCGCCCTGACCCTGCTGCCGGCCCTGATCGTGATGATCAAGCCGTTTGGGCCGGAGGAGGCGAACGGGGCTTTGACATGAAAAATGTCTATAAGCTGTTTATATTTTATGGGGTTGTTAAAGAGCAATTGTGAGTGAGATCATGGATTTCAGAGGGAAAATCGTGCTTCGAAAGACTCTCGAAGTGAACAATTCGCTTTTTAAGGACCACCAATTGCATGAAAGGATGTTGAGCAGGCGGATGCATGACGAGGTATGATCAGGTCATCCACAACGGCATGGTCCTGACAGTCAATGCCGGGTTTGATATCATTCATGACGGTGTGGTGTGCGTCCGCGACGGCATCATCGCGCGGGTGGACGCGCGAAAAGGGCCGATCAGCGATTATCCGGCCCGTGACTGCGTGGATGCGGCCGGCGGCATTATCATGCCCGGCCTGGTCAACGCTCACGCGCATCTGCCTATGTCGATTTTCCGGGGACTGGCCGATGACCTTCCCCTTGCGGACTGGCTCAATCATCATATTTTTCCAGCCGAACGGAATCATATCCGGCCGGAAACGGTGCGTATCGGGACTTTGCTCTCCTGCGCGGAAATGATGCTAAGCGGGACCACTACCTGCTGCGACGGCTATTTCCATGAGGATATCGTGGCCGGAGCAGTAGCGGATACCGGGCTCCGGGCCGTGCTGGCCCAGGGCGTCATCGATTATCCGGCTCCGGGCGTGCCGGACCCGGCCCGCAACATCGATGTCGCATCAGCATTTATCGGGCAATGGCAGGGTCGTTTCCCCCGGCTCACTCCTTCCATTTTCTGCCATTCCCCTTATACCTGTTCGGCCAAAACCTTGACGGCGGCAAAGGCCGCGGCCCGGGAACGCGGGGTGCTTTTTCAGATTCACGTGGCCGAAACCAAAACTGAGGCCGCATCCTGCCGAGCCGAACACGGCATGTCGCCCGTGCGATATCTGGACGGCCTCGGGATTCTGGATGAACAGACTTTAATCATCCACGGGATATGGGTGGACAATGATGACCTGGAGATCCTGGCAAAACGGCGAGCGGCCGTGGCCCACTGCCCGGAAAGCGCCATGAAACTGGCCGCGGGCGTTGCGCCCGTGCACCGGATGCTGGAAAATGGAGTGACCGTCGGTCTGGGAACGGACGGGTGCGCCAGCAATAACAACCTGGACCTGTTCGGTGAAATGGATACAGCAGCCAAGCTGCACAAGGTCATTCATAAAGACCCCACCGTCATGGACGCCCGAACCGTGATCCGCATGGCTACCATCGACGGAGCCCGGGCCATCGGCATGGATCGCCTGATCGGGTCCATCGAGATCGGTAAACAGGCCGATATCATAATCATTGACACCCATAAACCGCACCTGGCACCGTTGTATCATCCTGAATCCCACCTGGTCTATGCAGCCCGGGGCGCGGATGTCCGGGATCTGTTTGTGGCGGGTGAGGCCCTGGTCCGCGATTTCGCGCCGGTCCGTCTCGATATCCACAGGATTATGGACGAAGCCGATAACGTTGCCCGCCGGGTCATAAGCGGTGTGGCCGCTGAAACTGGAAAATAGAGACTGGAGGCAAGGTTTTTAGCCCGTTCCAAAGTTTTAGCGGCTATGCCGCCTTTGATATTGCATCAGTAAAGGAAAAAGGTCATGATTGCAGACGATACCATGAGCGCGCATCTGCCCGATCTCCTGGCGGTCGCAAGGGGGGACCGGTCGGCGGATGTGCTGTTTACCGGCGGCCGGGTCGTTAATGTCTTTTCCGGAGAGATCCTTTCCGCATCCATTGCCGTCAAGGACGGCATTATCGTGGGCCTGGGCGATTACGCGGCCGAAAAAGTCGTGGACCTGGGGGGGGAAATTCGTGGCCCCCGGCCTCATCGACGCCCATGTGCATATCGAAAGCGCCATGACGTGTCCGGCTGAATTCGCACGGGCCGTGGTGCCTTACGGGACCACGGCGGTGATCGCCGATCCCCATGAAATCGCCAATGTGTTGGGGGTTCCGGGGATTTCCTATATGCTGAATGCCGCCCGTGACCTGCCGTTGACGATCTTTTACACCATGCCCTCCTGTGTTCCGGCAACACCCATGGAAACTGCCGGAGCCGTGCTGAATGCGGCTGCCGTTGCGGCCCTGATGGATCATGAGCGGATCACCGCACTGGCCGAGGTGATGAATTTTCCCGGAGCCATTTCAGCAGATCCCGATATGCTTGCCAAGATCGCCGCGGGACGGCAACATGGAAAGCCCGCCGACGGGCACGCCCCGGGCCTTTCGGGAAAAGGACTCAACGCCTATGTTGTTGCCGGCATTTCCAGTGACCATGAATGCGTTTCTCATGACGAAGCCCTGGAAAAACTGCGCAACGGAATACATATCATGATCCGGGAAGGCACGGGCGCCAAAAATCTGGACGCCCTTTTGGAACTTGCCGGACCGGCCACGGCTCACCAGGTCATGTGGTGCACGGATGACCGCCATCCCCATGATATCTGCGGCAAGGGTCATATCGACATGATGATCCGGAGAGCCATAAAGTCCGGCATTGATCCGGTCGCGGCCGTCCGCATCGGCACCCTCAATCCCGCGCGCTATTTCGGGCTGCGACACATGGGGGCCATCGCACCGGGCCGGCGGGCCGACATGATCGTTTTGTCGAATCTTGAGGATTTTGTGGTCGAACAGGTCTATACCGACGGGGTTTTGGCGGCCGAAGCCGGGGAGATGGTTCTTGCGCGCAAATCCCAGAGTGTGTCCATCCCGGAATCGATCATGAAGGTGGATACGGACGCCCTTGATTTCCGCATCATTGCCGGAGGCCGGCGGGTCCGGGTCATCGACCTGGTTCCGGGCCAGATTCTCACACGGTCCGCTGTCATGGATGCATCGGTGAAAGACGGTTTCGCGCTGTCGGATGTCTCTCGGGATTTGCTGAAACTGGCGGTGGTGGAGAGGCACCAGGGCACAGGCAATATCGGCAAAGGATTTGTGCGGGGATTCAGTCTTCAGCGGGGCGCGCTGGCTTCCAGCGTGGCCCATGATTCCCACAATATCATTGTGGTGGGGGCCGATGACGCGGATATGGCGACGGCGGTCCGGGCGGTTGCGGGCATGAACGGCGGCCTGGCCGCGGCTTTCGACGGCAGAATCCAGGCACGTCTTCCCCTTCCCATTGCCGGACTCATGTCCGTGGAACCCCTGGATACGGTCCGGGATCAGCTCGACCGGATGCTGGATGCCGCCCGCCAAACCGGGTGCGGTATCGCTGATCCCTTCATGACCCTTTCATTTCTGGCCCTTCCCGTTATCCCGGAACTGAAACTGACCGATAAAGGCCTCTTTGACGCCGTCGGCTTCATCCATGTCCCTCTTTTTGTCGATGGCGCGTAACTACTAATCCGGTCATTAATAGCATTTCAATAAGCTTTTTTATTTTCGGATAAGCGGCAATGCGCAGATCGGACTGCCATAAATATGCTCTGTTCTTTTTAAAGGCTTGCGCAAATTCACGCCCATGCCGGGCGTACACAATTCAAAAACCTCAATCCGTTTCGACCGCCGTCAATCTTCTGTGGATGTCCTTGTCTATCCACTTGGTCCACACATTGATGAGATATTTCAATATTGGTGGCGTATTCGCTTCATCTGTCCCTGACTCCGGCGATCTTACTTTGCGATGACGCCCTTGCCTTTGGCTAACGGTTCCGATCACCACGGCCCTCAGGGGATTTGCACCCCGTAGTAAGCCTCACGCCATGCCTGGCACACCACGAAAAAGGGGGCTTCAGGTCATGCCTGAAGCCCCCCGCAAAAAGGTCAACCGAACAGGTCGACCGGGCAGGATTAATAGGGCAAATATTTCAGTTTGTTCCAGATCAGGTTCGCCAGTTTCTGTGATCCCGAGGTGGATGGATGGACGCCGTCGATGATGATATCGCTGTTTGTAATAGATGATCTCGGATCAATGAAAACCCGATAACCGGGTCCTGCGGTGGCGTTTGCGACCGCCTGGGAAAGTTTGGTATTCCCATAAGCCACAGCCGGATTTAACGTAGTAGTGCCGATAACACCGAATTTGAGATTGTAATAGCCGAGATAAATAAGGTTTTTCACGCCATCCCGTCCCATCTGGTTGAGCAGGGTGACAGCTTCCACATAGATGTCATTGATAAAATTCTTGCAGCTAGAAGAAAGCCCGGATTCCCACCAGTCCACCTTGCAGTTATAAGGATCAAACATGGTTGCCGGAATCAGGATGTCGTTTCCACCGCCGTCCATGAAAATGGTATCGATGATCCGGTAATCGTTTTTCGCCCGGGTATACTGGGAGTAGACCGAAGGCTCGATCAGGCCGCCGTTGAGTTCGGCGCCGGAGGTGGCATACCGGCGGAAGGTCTTGCCGGCATAGCTGTGAAGATAATTGCTGATCTCACCGGACAACGCGAAAATGGAATCCCCGAGATTCACGATTTTGTTGTTGCCGGCATTGGTGATGTAGGGCCTGGTAATCACGCTGCACGCACCGATGATAACGGCAAAAAACGGAACCAGAACAAGCAAAGCCCATTTCGATCGCAGTGTCCTCTTTTTCATGTCAATCTCCTTGAATTTTAATAAAATAATGATTGTTAACCACAAAACCCGGTGCATTGACGCCACAACATGATTCGTTGATGCAAACACTGTTTTGCTGTTTGATTCATGTATACATGCGGCAAACGCAAAAAACAATCGGGGAAACCCTGATTTTGGGGTTCGAAAACCCTGATTTTTTAATAATTCCATTTTGCATTCAAAATGACATACGGCGGCAAGACGACGACGCAGCCAACACAGATGCCGCTTGAATGCGAATTGGAATAAGGGGTGATCGGATAGGGATCAGAGTCGGTTGAAACGACTCCGACATGCCCGCAATCTATGATGCGAGGCGCTGGGAATCCGGTTCTTGGTTTTTGGCATGAATCAGCGTCCAGTATCCGAAAAGATTGACCGGCGACAGGGCGACCACTTTCAAGCCCGCATCGTCGATAAATCGTTCCAATGGGAAATGGGGACGGAAACCAATGACATTTTCAAACGGGACCAGCATTTTTTCAATCAGCTTCGGCAGCAGTTGGCCGTTGCTGAAATGGTTGAGGATGAAAATATCCCCGTCGGGCTTGCAGACCCGCTTTATCTCTGCAATCATGGAATGTGGGTCCGGGACAACCGAGGCCACATACATGGCGGCCACCTTGTCAAAGGTATGATCCGGAAAACACAATTTCTGGGCATCCATCAGGGACAGGCAGACGTTTCTGGAATTGGACCGCTGAATGACCTTCCATGCCATCTCGAGCATGTGGGGTGAAATATCAATGCCCACCACGCGCGTATGTTTCGGGTAAAAATCCAGCGACAAACCCGTACCGATTCCCACGTCAAGAGCAAGATCCCCGGGCTGGCAGTTCATATGCCGCACCACCTGACGACGGCCCTGCTCAAAAATTTTTCCAAAAACCCGATCGTAATTCCGGGCATATCGCCGATAGGTTTTCAATATAGCTGCTTCATCCATGATCTCAGCCTCGATTAATTTTAACCCCTAAATGATGAACCAATGCCGGTCGTGACGACCCGGCATATGGTCATGACGTCGTTTAAATACATAAAAATATGGTCAACACACCCGATATGTCAAGTATAAAATGTTACTGAACAAACCATCCGATGAAAGCGAACTGGACGCGGCATGTTGCGAATGTTTCGGGCCGTTTCTTCTTCCATTTGACAAAACCATGCGGATCATCTATTCAGGTTTCAAATAAAAATCCGGTTTTTGATACAAGACCAGGGGATGATGGTCTTGTATCTTGGATGATGGAAATATAAAAAACATTTTCACAAAAAACCAAAGCAGGAGGCGCATCCCATGTCATATGAATCATTAATGATCCAAATTCAGGACGGGATTGCGGTGTTAACGATCAACCGCCCGAAATCATTAAACGCACTCAATGCGTCCCTGTTGCAGGAACTTTACCGGGCCGCCGGAGAGATCAAGCAGAACGAGGATATCCGCGTCCTGATCCTGACGGGTGCCGGAGAAAAAGCCTTTGTGGCCGGCGCGGACATAACCGAGCTGGCGCAACTCAACGCGCTCCAGGCAAAATACTTCGCAGCCGCCGGACACAGGACCATGACCGCTTTTCAGAAACTGCCGATCCCCGTGATTGCAGCGGTCAACGGGTTCGCCCTGGGCGGCGGTCTTGAACTCGCCCTTGCCTGTGATTTCATCTACGCATCCGAGACCGCGAAATTCGGGCTCCCGGAAATCACCCTCGGTCTGATACCCGGATTCGGGGGGACCCAGCGGCTGGCCCGCATCATCGGGAAAAACCAGGCCAGGGAGCTGATCTTTACCGGCAGAATGCTCTCGGCCCAGGATGCGCTTCAGATGGGCATCGTCAACCGGGTCCTCTCGCCGGACCAGCTCATGGAAGAAACCATGAAAACCGCCGGCGGCATCGCTTCCAAGGGTCGCGTCTCCCTCAATGCCGCAAAACATGCCGTCAACTCTGGAACAGAGGTGGATCTCGCTTCGGGCTGTGAAATTGAAATCGATGCGTTTGCGCTTTGTTTCGCCAGCGGCGACGCAACCGAAGGGACCCGCGCGTTTCTCGAAAAACGGAAACCCGCGTTTACCGGAAATCTGCGGGAATAAATTTTTTGTTTTTTTGCTTGACAGGAGACAACCCGTGATTTTATCAGACACCCTGCGGTATTTTTTCCGCACCCCGCCCGACCCACCGGCTCGACACACATTGCGCAGGTTTTACCAATGAAGGAGAATATGAGGGATGATATACGATATCGAATATGAGACCCTGCCCCGGGAAGCCCTGGAGGCCATCCAGCTCAAACGACTCCAGGCCGTTCTTTCAAAGGTTTATGCAACGGTAACGTTCTACCGGAACAAATTTGGTAAGGCCAGCATCCTGCCCGGGGATATCAAACGTCTGGAAGATCTCAAATCCGTTCCGTTTACGACCAAGCAGGATTTAAGGGACAATTACCCTTTCGGCATGTTCGCCGTGCCCATGGATAATGTGGTTCGCATCCACGCCTCATCCGGGACCACCGGCCAGCCCACGGTGGTGGGTTACACGGCCAGAGACATCAACACCTGGGCGGAACTCATGGCCAGGGCCCTTTCCGCGGGCGGGGCATCCCGCGGGGATATCATCCATAACGCCTACGGGTACGGCCTTTTCACCGGCGGACTCGGTGTTCATTACGGCGCTGAAAAGCTGGGAGCATCGATCATCCCCGTATCCGGCGGCAATACCAAACGCCAGATCACCATCATGAAGGACTTTAAGCCCACCATCCTGACCGCCACGCCTTCATATTCCCTTCATCTGGCCGAAGCGGCCGAGGAGATGGGCGTATCATTCGCCGACCTGCATTTCAAGTCCGGCATTTTCGGCGCCGAACCCTGGTCCGAGGACATGCGCCAAGAAATCGAACGCAAACTCCATTTAAACGCCATCGACATCTATGGCTTGAGCGAGATCATCGGTCCGGGCGTTTCCGTCGAATGTCTGGAGGCCAGAAACGGGCTCCATATTTTCGAGGACCACTTCATCCCTGAAATCATCGATCCGGATACCGGGGATGTGCTGCCATACGGCGAAACCGGCGAACTGGTCATCACCACCATCACAAAGGAAGCTTTCCCGGTCATCCGCTACCGGACCCGGGACATCACATCGCTGAACCCGGAACCCTGCGTCTGCGGCCGGACCCATGCGCGAATGAAAAAAGTCAGCGGACGCACCGACGACATGCTCATCATCCGCGGGGTCAACATGTTCCCATCCCAGATTGAAAGCATCCTCATGCAGATCGAAGGCGTGGCCCCCCACTATCAGCTCATCGTCGAAAGGGAAGACAACCTCGACACGCTGACCGTCATGGTCGAAGTGGGGGAACAGATATTTTCAGACGAGGTCAAGGCACTGCAGCGGCTGGGTGATAAAATCGCTTCCGAAATAAAGGACTACCTGGGGGTGACGGCAAAGATCAAACTGGTTGAGCCAAAGACCATTCAACGGAGCGAGGGAAAGGCGACCCGGGTCATCGACAAGCGGAAAATCTGATAACAATACAGCAACATCCTTTATTTTTAAAAGGAGGGAACCCATGCAGGCCGAACAGATATCCATTTTTCTTGAAAACAGAGCCGGACGTCTTTCCGATGTCACAGGCATACTGGCGGGCGCCGGGGTCAACATCCGGGCATTAGCACTGGCCGATACATCTGATTTCGGCGTGCTGAGACTGATCGTCGACAACAACGCAAAGGCCGAACAAGTTCTCAAGGACGGTGGGTTTACCGTAAGGAAAACACCGGTTGTCGCCGTCGGGGTCGATGACCGTCCGGGCGGGCTTCACAACATCTTGGAAATACTCAGGAAAAATAATATAAACGTCGAATACATGTATGCCTTTGTGCAGCAGAGCGGCAACAAGGCGATCATGATTTTCAAGTTCGACCAGCCCGAGCAGGCCATCAGCACCCTGGGAAAAAACAATCTGACAGTCATCAATGGTGACGCCCTTTATAAGCTGTAACCCACGGCAGGCAAAAACCGGTCCCGGGAACGGTCCGGTCCTTTGCCGTCCATATTTTACATCACCCAGAAACAAGGAGGAAGTGCCATGAAGTCTGCAAACCGCCATCGCCTAGTCATGATCGCCGCTGTTTTCATTCTGGTGTCGTGCTTTGTTTTGCCGACAGCCGCTCTGTCCGAATCGGCAAAGCCGCCATATAAGATCGGCGGCATCTTTGCCATCACCGGCCCCCAGAGCTTTCTGGGAGATCCGGAAAAAAAATCCATGGAACTGGCTGTTGAACAGATCAACCAGGCCGGCGGCATCGACGGCCATATGCTCGAAGCGGTCATTTACGATACCGAAGGTGATCCTTCAAAAGCCGTGCTGGCCGCGAGCAAGCTGATCAACCTGGACAACGTCATCGCCATTATCGGCCCCAGCCTGACGCCCACGACCCTGGCAGTCATGCCGCTGGTGCAAAAAGCACAAATTCCGCTCATCAGCTGCGCCGCCGGCAACAAGATCGTCATGCCGGTGGATCCCTGGATATTTAAAACCGCCCAGAGCGACATCCTGGCCGTTTCCGCCATTTATGCCCATATGCAATCAAAAAATATGAAAAAGGTCGGCATCATCACCGTTGCCAATGCCTTCGGCGAAAGCGGCAAAGAGCAACTCGTCCTTCAGGCGAAAAGTTTCGGCCTGACCATTGTCAGGGAGGAAACTTTCGGCGGCACTGACACGGACATGACGGCCCAGTTGACAAAAATTACCAAGGAAAAGCCTGATGCCATTGTTTGCTGGGGCACCAACCCGGGGCCGGCCGTGATCGCCAAAAATGCCCAGCAGTTGGGGATCGCCATCCCTCTTTACCAGAGCCACGGCGTCGCCTCTCCCAAATTCATCGAGCTTGCCGGCGACGCCGCCGAAGGCATCCTCCTGCCCACCGGCAAAATCCTGGTTGCCGGCATGCTGCCCGGAGATGATCCACAGAAAAAGGTATTATCCGATTATATCGCCGCTTATGGCGCCAAATTCAAAACGCCGGAATCCGGTTTCGGCGGATATTCCTATGACGCCGTCAACATCCTGGCCAAGGCCATGGCGGGCAGCAACGGCGACAAGGAAAAAATCCGCGCCGGCATCGAGAACCTCACCGGCCATATCGGTGTCACCGGCACCTTTAATTTCAGCGCAACCGAACACAACGGCCTTGGCCCGGATTCCTTTGTGATGGTCCGGATTAAAAACGGGACCTGGGAACTGGTAGACTAAAGCGGCATGGCCGCGGAAACGAAAAACCTGAAAAGCGCGGTTTCCGGTCATGAGCAATTCCATGACCGGAAACCCGGCCTTACATCCGACTCATGCAGGAAATACTTCAGTATTTTTTTTCAGGCATCACCAACGGCGCGATCTATGCCGTCATCGCCATCGGTTTTTCCATGCTTTACCGGTCCACGGACCTGATCAACTTCGGACACGGCGAATTCGTGATGCTGGGCGCCCTGGGCATGGTGACCCTGACGGGCCTGGGATTTCCTGTTCTGCCGGCCATTTTTCTAGCCGTGTGCGGCGGGGCCACGGCCGGACTGCTCTTTGAACGGCTGGCCATCCGCACCGTCCGGTATCCGGAACCCATCGTCCTGATCATCATCACCGTGGGAGCTTCCATTTTTCTCCGGGGGGTCGGCATGCTCCTGTGGGGAAAGGATGCCCACAGCATCCCGGCATTTTCATCCCATCCACCCATCGATATCGCTGGGGCCAAGCTCCTGGCCCAGAGTGTCTGGATACTGGTAATTGTATTGTTTACCGTGGCCGGCCTTCATTTTTTCTTTAAAAAAACCCTGACCGGAAAGGCAATGGCGGCATGTGCCATCAGCAAGCGCACGGCATGGATCGTTGGAATTCCCTCAAAAGTGATGGTCATGCTGGCGTTTGCACTGAGCACGGGCATGGGCGCCCTGGCCGGCGCCATCATCGCGCCCATTACCATGAGCAGCTATGACATGGGCACCATGCTCGGACTGAAGGGATTCTGCGCGGCCATGCTGGGCGGGATCGGCAGTCTCTGGGGTTCCCTTATCGGCGGATTCCTTCTGGGTGTGCTGGAAGCTTTCGGCGTTGGATTTGTCACATCCGGCTTAAAAGACGCCATCGCCTTTCTGCTTCTGCTGTTGATCCTTTATGTCCGGCCCGGCGGCATCATCAGCGCCGTTGACGTCAAGCGTTTTTAAAATCATGAAATCTCCGACCGCCCGCAACATTTTCCATTACAGCCTGTTCGCATTGGTCGTGATCATTTGCGGAAAAACGATCGAAAACGCCTACTATCTCCAGGTTCTCACGTTTATCGGCATCAACACCCTTCTGGCGATCTCACTCAATATGCTAATGGGCTATGCCGGTCAGATATCTTTGGGGCATGCAGCCTTTTACGGCATCGGTGCGTATACCACGGCCATTCTGACGGTTCATCACGGTTGTTCCCCCTGGCTGGCCCTGCCTGCGGCCATTGCCGCGACCATGGCTGTTGCTTATTTCGTCGGCATGCCGACCCTCAAGCTATCGGGATATTACCTCGGCATGGGCACCTTAGGGTTTGGAATGATCGTCCACATCCTGTTTCGCGAGTGGGCCAGCGTCACCGGAGGGGCTTCCGGATTCGTGGGTATCCCGCCGCTTCAAATCGGCCCCGTCAGTTTTGTCTCAGGCGAAAATTACCTCTATCTGGTATGGGGCGCTGTATTGTTTACCATCATCCTCTGCCGCCGGATCATCGATTCCCGTATCGGAAGAGCGCTGCGAGCCATTCACGACGGTGAAAAGGCGGCCGCAGCCGTCGGGGTCGATACCCGGAAATTGAAACTCCAGATCTTTGTTTTCAGCGCGGCCTTTTCCGCCCTGGCCGGTTTCCTGTACGCGCATTTCGTCTATTTCATCAGCCCGGGCACCTTTGATTTTATTACATCGGTCCGCATCGTCACCATGGTGGTCATCGGCGGCATGGCCAGCATCTGGGGGTCGATCCTTGGGGCGGCCCTCCTGACCCTTCTGCCGGAATGGCTTCATGCGTTTTCCGAATTCGAGATGATCGTCTACGGGCTGATTCTCATGCTGGTCATGATCTTTGTCCCCAGAGGACTGACGCGCGGGATACTGTCCCTGCTCGAGCGTTTCAGGAGGTCCGATGAGCGCTGAAAACGCCCTTCTTGCCATCGATTTGGTTTCTAAAACCTTCGGCGGAGTCCAGGCGCTGGCCGACATTACGTTTTCGCTGGATGCCGGCACCATTACCGGACTCATCGGCCCCAACGGCGCCGGCAAGACCACCCTGTTCAACCTGATCACCGGCGTATTCCCGGCCGATGCCGGTCAGATCCATTTTGACGGCCGCCCAATCGACCGCCGGCCGGTTCATGAACGGGTGCGACGGGGGATCGCACGGACATTCCAGAACGTCGAGCTGTTTGAAAGCATGTCCGTGCTGGAAAACATCCTCGTGGGCCAGCATACCCAAACCCACTGCGGCATGCTGGCCAGCATGATACGGCTTCCCGGAGTCCGCCGGGAAGAAAAAGGGGCGATTGAAAAGGCCATTGACCTTCTCGATTTTATCGGGCTTCGGGAATATACGGATCGCAAAAGCGGCGATCTGGCCTTTGGGTGGCAGCGGTTGCTGGAACTCGGCCGGGCACTAGCCTCCCGACCCAGGCTGCTGCTTCTGGACGAACCGGCCGCCGGACTTAATATTGTCGAGACCCTGCAACTCGGAGACCTGATCAAAAAAATCCGCGGCCAGGGCATCACCATCCTCCTGGTGGAACATGACATGAGCCTGACCATGGATGTTTCCGACCGGATCATCGTGCTCGATCAGGGGAAAAAAATCGCGGACGGAACCCCGCGGGCTATCCAGGAAAACGAGGCGGTCATGAAAGCCTATCTCGGCGAAACACGCCGGAATCCCTAAAACAAAAACTCCGGGGACGGATGTCAGATCCGTCCCGCGTGACGGCAAATTATGCTGCGTATTCGAAATTTGAAATGTTACTATGGACGGATCATGGCGGTCAAGGGGATCAGCCTTTCCGTCGGGCAGGGGCAGATCATCACGCTGATCGGCGCGAACGGCTCCGGCAAAAGCACGCTCCTGGAAGCGGTCTGCGGGCTCCTGCCCCACTGGGAGGGCGAGATCCTGTTTGAAGGGGAATCCCTGAAAGGATATGATCCGCCCGCAGTGGTGAAAAAGGGGATCAGCCTGGTTCCCGAAGGCAGACTGATCTTTCCCCCCATGAGCGTTCTGGACAATCTTAAACTGGGGGCGTATACCCTCTATCGAAAAAAGGAATCCGCAGCCGCCGAACAGGAACTCGACCATGTCATGGACCTGTTTCCCATCCTGCGGGAACGCGCAAAACAAGCGGCCGGCACCCTTTCCGGCGGCGAGCAACAGATGCTTGCCATCGGACGGGCACTGATGGCCAGACCGCGACTCCTGCTGCTCGACGAACCCTCCATGGGCCTTGCCCCCCTGATCGTTGAAAAGATCCTTGATACCCTGACCACATTAAGAAATGACGGGATCACCATTCTGCTGGTCGAGCAGAACGCCCGGGCCGCCCTTCAGATCGCCGACCACGGCTATGTCTTTGAAACCGGGACCGTAGTGCTCCAAGGGCCGGCCGCCGACCTTCTGGAAGACCAGGACGTCAAGCGGGCCTACCTGGGAAAAGATTATGGAGAATTTTACGATGACAAACGATAGCTTTGTTCAGATGGAGAAGGAAGAACAGACCCAGCTTCAGCTGGAGCGGCTCCAGAGCACCTTCAACCGGGCATACCGAAACGTGCCGTTTCACCGGGACCGGTTCACGGCAATGGGCATCGATATCTCCCAGATTCAGACCATATCGGATATCGTGCTGCTTCCGTTCATGGAGCGTAGGCATTTCAGCGAAAATTATCCATATAACCTTTTTGCCGTACCACTGCGGGATATCGTCCGGATTCACACCGCGCCAGGAACGGGGCATCATCTGACGGTGAGCGGTTATACGGCCCAGGATCTCAAAACCTGGGAAACCATTCTCTCCCGCGCGTTGACAGCCGCGGATGTGACGCCTCATGATATCCTTCAGATTTCCTTTCATCAGGGTCTGGCCAACTGGGGTAGAGACTACAAGCGGGGCGCCGAGGCACTGGAAACCGGCGTGATCCCCAATACACAGCTTTCCGCAGAAAAAAAACTGATGGTGCTAAGAGATTACAAGACGTCCGTGATGGTGACGACTCCGGTGGCGGCTCAGCAACTGGCGGCCCATGTTCTTGAAAACGGGATCAACATCAACACCCTGGCGCTCAAAACCCTGATCCTGGCCGGCGAAGCCATGGATTCAACTGCCAGGCGGCAACTGGAGGAAAACCTGCATGTCGCGACATGGCAGCATTACGGGCTCAGCGAAGTTCCCGGCCCGGCCATCGCCTTTGAATGCGAATATCACGCGGGACTTCATGTCAATGAAGACCACTTCTTCCCCGAAATCATCGATCCGGCCACCGGACGGGTGCTGGAAAACAATACCTTCGGAGAGCTTGTCCTGACGACATTAACCACAAGGGCGTTTCCCCTGATCCGCTTCCGGACGGGGGATCGCGCACGGATACCGGCCGATGCCTGCCCCTGCGGCAGGGGGTTGCGGCGGATCGAATGGTGCGGGGAACGGACCGATGAGCTGATTCCGGTGGACGGCGTCAACCTTAACCGGCGAAGGATACACGAACTCTTGGAACAAGACTTTGATATCCCGGCGGAATCGGCCGGATTGACGGTGTCGATCCAAGATGACAAAAAATGCCTTGAAATCCGGATTCCGCTCACTGAAGCGCTTTTTTCAGATGAAATCAAAGGGCTGGAAAGATTGATCCAGCGGGCCGTCAATCGCCTTGAGGATAATCTGTGCGTACCGGTGGTCATCCTCCTGAGGGAAAAAGCGCTTTGACGCAAAGACGCCGGTTTTCAAACCGACCACGGGCAAAAAGATCTACTCCGAAACCACCTCAAAGGAAACGATTTTGATTTCCAGATTTTCCGGCATACCCGAAGGATTCGTTCCGGTTTGATCCATTAAAAACGCAACTTCGCGGAAAGTGAATTCCTCTTCGGCGCCCGCGGCCAGATAATTGATGACCGCCTTCTGATCCGCCGTTTTCTCGAGGTCGGAGATAAACCACGCCCCGTTTACCAACATTTCACCGCAGGAACGGCAATACCCGGTCACGACAATGCGCCTGACATCCACGTCGCCCACGTTCTGAACCTTCCCCCGAGCATCGATGGACCATGAATGCGGGGCATCCTGACGGATGAAAAATTCGGGTTCCTTGATCACCACTTTGCCTTCCGGCGGCTTTTTGCAGGCGGACAGGCCGCAGACAAGCAGTAAACCGCATAGTACCATCACCACCGAACGGATATGGCTTTTCATATTACCTTCCTCCTTTTGCATCGACGTTTGCTCTGTATGGTTTCAATGATTACCGGACCGTTTCAAAAAATTGTAACAATAATTTTAGAATAATCAAATTGAATTTTTCTGTCTTTCCATGAAACCGCTTCCCCCAATAACAGCTCATCGCTGAATTCCCACATCGCTTCGAATCCTTTTGCGCCACCATTGTCGCGCCCTTCGACGACACACATTTTACCACTTGATAATATAGAATATTTCCGAAAAGCAAAAACACTTTTTCCTTGCCTATACGGTTATATTCATATATTATATCCCCACTGATCGTCAATTAAACTCTTTGCATCGCTCGAAATATCTGAAAAAAAGGGGGAGATCCCATGAAAACCGTCACAGGTCTTATCTGCTGGGTCGTTATATGTCTGGTCGCCGCTTCGCCTGGATTCTGCGAAGCCTATCGCCTGATATACGATGAAGGCTTTGAGAAAAAAACCCCCGACAATATTCCCGAAAGCTGGGAATTTAAAATCGATCCAAAAACACGGACGGAATACGGCTTTAACGGCGATGAAAAGCACAACGGCAATTATTCCTATAAGATCTATATCCCCTCACCGGGCGGGAGAGCGACCTTTTCCAAAATCGATACGGTAAAAAATATCCGGCCCGGAAAGAAATATGAGGTCAGCATTTGGCTAAAGGCAAAGGATCTGGGGTACAGCCCGAATTTCATCGCACCGGCATTTCGTTTCAACACCAATCCCAGGCTCTTTCCGGTACCCACCATAGATCTCATCCACCAGATGAAAGGGGAAACCGGCTGGAAAAACCTGACATTACCCATTACGACCCCGCCCGGTGTAAGGGAACTAAACCTCGATTTCATCTTCACCAGGGGCACGGTATGGATCGATGACATACATATTTTTGAAGTCCATGAATAATAAAGATAAGGAGATTAACCGGATTTCACCGAACCATTCCGCCTGCATCAGATCAGAAGATTTTGCCGGATCATCTCCTGCTGCCGGCCACTGACCCCCGCCTTTTCCGAAAGATAGACTCCGGCCGACCCGTATTGATCGCGGATGTAATCAAGCACCGCCAGAATGCATTCCTGCGGCGCGGTCAGGTAAGGAAAAATCACGTCCGGGTCCACGCCGTAGGATGCGATCAATTTGGATATGCGCGGCAGCAGCTCGGCGATATAGACGTTTGAAAGCTGATGATCCGCGATCACGGTCTCTTCGGAAACACCCAGCATCAGCAGAATCAGGGCCGCGCATGTTCCGGTCCGATCCTTTCCGCCGGTGCAGTGAAAGACCATCGGAGCGCAGTCCGGGTCCGCCAGTTCGCCGATCACCCGACCCCACACCCCTGCGAATTTTTCCAGATTGCCGATATATCCTTTCAGCATGAAATCCGGCGTAAGCCAGTCCGCGTCCCCTTCTCTGATGCGCCGCATGGCCGCCACAAAGTCAAATTCACCATGCATGACCGGTAGATGGATATAATCGATTTTGACATCATCAGGCAAAAGATTCGGGGCGTGGCTGACTTCGGCGTCCGTCCGGAAATCAAACACCCGGCTGATTTCCATATGTTTTAACATCTCATGATCCCTTGCGGTCAGTCGGGAAAGACCGTCGCCCCGATAGACCCTCCCCCATTTGATGCGCCGGCCGTCGGTGGCCCGGTATCCGCCGATATCCCGGAAATTGACGGCCCCTTCCATTGCCACCCGTCTTTCCGCGGTCATCAGACTGGTCCCGTTGCCGTCTTTGAGCCGGTAATAGTATCGAATCGGGCCGGTCAGACCCGAAACGATCATGCACCCGTTTGCGGCATGATCGGGCAATATCCGCCGGACAGGGCTTTCCGGCCGAAGCCCGGCATACACCGACACGTTCGGCCGGATGCTCGTGGGTTCCCAGCAGATCTCCACCGTATGGGCCTTAACCCGATTGACCCGTGCGTCTTCCAAACGCATTGACTGTTCCTGACTCATGATGCGCCTTTCCATGAAAAGTCATTAAGAATTATTGCTGCGCGGGTGTTGAAAACTCTCCCCGGGATTTATGGACCGGCGGCCAATACGCGGACCTTGCGGTACTGGCGCCGGATATTATCATCCTGAAACGGCATGGATCGGGTGGCGCCGTCAAGCCAGAGGGAAATCCCGTCGTCATAGTGCGGGCTGGCGGGATTGCCCGACTGCCCGCCGCAGCTCGTTAAAAACATGGGTTCATCCAAACCGAAATCCACCACCATCCGCATGACCGGAACCAGCCAGACATCAAAATTATCTCCTTTGCGGTATCCGGCCACATTGAGCGTATCATAATCGCCGCCGGCAGGATAAGGTCCCCGATCCGTATAGCTGCCGAGCAGTCCAACGGCCCATCGTTTCCAGAACGGCAGCATCGGCTTCATCTTCGTGGCCTGGGTCCGCCAGTGGTAGGTGAGCAGTCTTCCCCATGCCCATGTGTTCCGGTTTTTCCCGAGCAGATCCTCGGTATGCGCAATGGTTTCCGCCAGGACCCCGGCAAGGATCTGCGCCTTTGTCTCGGCGACCGGCGTGGAAACATCATTCCAGAAGGGGCTGTCCTGTCTTCCCAGGAGATGGTCCTGATCAGCGCTGTAAATAGCCTGAATCATAGAAATGAAACTCTGCCACGCCGCGCTGTCTTCCGGTCCCAGTTCATCGGCAAACACATGGTGGATAAAGACATGGCGAAAAACCCCATAGACCGCTGCCCCTTTTGATTCCGGCGACATCTCCCCGTCAAAGGCACCAAGAATGGCAAGGGCCTCCCTGGCGTTTGCGGTTTTCTTCTTATCATGCCAGAATTGGATCTCATGGTGAATCCCTTCAGATACGGAAGAATCAAACAGCACATCCTTGAGCTTTTCCACAAAGAGATCATGGCGGTCCGCCTGCATCTGCACAGACGATTCCCATGTATGCCGATGCTCGTCGCGCAGCAAGGCCGTGATGCGCTCGACCCTGCCCGGACTGGCCCATGAAGAACTCAGGATCAGGGGATCGTCCGGGGAAATGGTGCGATGATTGGCCGTACCCAGATACCCGACCTCCGGATCCTGGACAAAGGGGTGATCATCTACATCCGCATATCCCGCCCAATCATACGCGCCCGTCCACGCCGGAACCGGCAACTGCCCCCTGCCGACCGTGCGAATGGGGTACCTGCCGCTGACCTGCCAGGCGATATGATCCCGGTTGCCGTAGATAAAATTAAGCGAAAGGGAACGGATACGGGCAATGGCCCGTCTGGCGCTTTCCATGTCCGTTGCCCGGTTCAGGTCGAACATGGCTTCCATGGACCGGCCGGGTTCCTGCAGCGTGGATCGCAGGGCCAGGCCCATCGGCGTCTTGATCGGGAGCGGCAGTGCGGCATGTCGGAGTTTTTTCGCCAATGCCGCATTGAGCAGCGGGCCGTTTCGGGTACGGGCGATGGTGTGTACGACATCGGGACCACCCTTGACCGAAAATACCTCCCTGCGCTCTGTGACCGGCAGCCACTGGTCTCCATGGAGATAATGGGTCTTACCATCCATGACGGACAGCTTTTCCAGAAACAGATCCTGGGTATCGCCCATGACCATTGTCATCCCCCATGCGATGTGACCGTTGTAACCGGCGATGATCCCCGGAATACCGGCCACGGCGACCCCGGCCGCGTCATATCCCGGCGACTTGAGATGGATCAGCATCCAGAGCGCGGGGTGTTCATGAGCCAGATGGGTATCATTAGCGACAATGCTTGCATTTCGTTGGGTCCGTTGCGGGGCCACGGCCCAGTTGTTGGAAGCCGGCATGTCTAGGGGCAAAAACAGATCCCTGAACCTGTCGGTGACCAGCGACAAATGCTCAACATCCTTTTGGATGCCGTTGAAATCCAGATTTTCAAGCTTTTCCGCCTGGGCAAACGAAAGCGGCTCATCCGGATAGATCGGAATCAGCCATGCCGCCTTGCCGGGGCCGATAGCACCGGCGATATTTAAAAACGCGATCTCCTCCCTCAGGTTGAAGGATAAACCCATGTTGAGCAAATTGTATATATAGAAGGAATTGACCGGTTCCCACAGCTCGGGAGTATAGCCGGCAAGGATGAAATCCAGCGGCAGTCGGTCGGCATGAATGGCGATATAGGCGTTGACCCCCCTGGAAAACGCATCCAGAAGATTCTTGATATCCGCACTTGACGCCTCGTATTCCCTGCGGGCCGCTTCGGCGAGATTAAACGTCCGAACCAGCAGATCGATATCAAGGGTCAGGTCGCCGGCCATTTCCGAAAGCCGGCCCTGACCCAGTAGAGAGAACGTGACCATCTGCGCCAGACGGTCTGCGGCCATGACATAGCCGGCGGCAAACATCAGGTCATCAAAATGCTTTGCTTCGATCACCGGAATGCCCAGATCGTCCCGGCGCACCACCACATCCCCCCGCAATCCGTCAAGAACAATGCGGCCCTCATCCGGTTCAACGGTTTTCCGCAACGCATGATCCAGGAACAGACCGCACCCGCTTATCAGGACAATGCCCGCGAGAATACAGGCGATCACCAGTCCGATCCCTTTGCGCCGCCGGTGTTTTTCCGATAACATCATGTTTCCGTTTTGTTTCAGGGATACCGCATATACTAATCAGGCCATAAATATTTTAACATTAAATAGTGCAATAAATACATTCC
>CAYZXZ010000016.1:0-18010 GCA_964481615.1 uncultured Desulfobacteraceae bacterium
ATTGAATTAGAAATGGAATTACAGAATCCCGCGCTGCCGATGACGTAACCCATGCGGCGGAACAGAATAATACCAAGTATCGTGAGGATGCTGGGTGTAAAAACACCGGCGAAGGTGCTCAGCTGGATCGCCTCGTCGCTGGTCCCAGGCGCATTTGAATGGGGCATGGATGGCTCCCTCGGGAAGTGTGCGAATCCTTCAAAAGTTCAAAGGGGATATTTTCGACGGTAACGCCGCATTTACAATACCGCACCGGCTTAACGCTTTCAAGGGGATTGTCTATTCCCTGTTGCCGGATAGCGGTGCAATGATTGGCGTTTTCCCCTGTTAATATTTCCCCTGTTAATATTTGACCCGATCATCGATATCTGGTATAAAATGCCATTATTCGGGATGTGAACCGATAACTGCCTCGGAATAAATTTAATTTATGTTAAAATGATTTTCAGATCAGAACAGGAGCTTCGCATGAAAGAAAAGGAACAGAGAAGAGACCGTTTTGAGATGCTCACCGGTGACATCTCTGGTGAAGAGCCGGTCAGCATTGATGCGGTGGGGGACCGGATCCGGCATCTGCGGAAGGAGAAGCATCTTTCGTATGAAGCCTTGTCCGGCATGACCGGGTTCGAAGTGGATCTGCTGATCAAGATCGAAAAAAACGAGATTCAGCCACAGCTCGGGACTCTGGTGAAGCTTTCCAAGGCGTTGGACAGCGCCCTGGGCCGCCTGGTCTCCGGCGTGGGGGACCGGTTGTATGCCGTTACGCGCAAACATGAACGCAAGATCGTTTCCCGTTCGACTTCTGCCAAGGGGAAAAAACTTTATACTTACCACAGCCTGGCGCCCGAAGTCCAGGGCCGGCATATGGAAGCCCTGGTTGTCCGGCTGGAGGTAAACCCCGACAAGGAGATGTCGGTTCATGACGGCGAGGAATTCATCTATGTACTCAGCGGCACGGTGGTCCTGAAGATCAACGAAGACACGTTTGAACTCGAACCGGGCGACAGCGTTTATTACCTGTCCACCACCCCTCATCTGGTGGCGGCAAAAAAAGGCAGCGCCGATATTCTGGCGGTGCTCTACGAGGGGTAGTAGGCCGGGTCGGGGTCGGCAATATCCTTATTCAACGCTGATGGCTTGAGCGTACCCTTCCCATTTGGCGTCGACTTCCTTCTGAATTTTATCGATGCGTTTTTGGGACAGGCCTTTGAACCGGGTCTGAGTTTCCAGATAGTCTTTCACCGGGCGGCGCTTCTGTCCGATCAGTTTTTTTGATGCGCCGGTCAGCCGCCATTTCCCGTTTTCAATTTCATAAAGATCAAAAAGGCCGCTCTCCACGGCCATCCGGCCGAGTTTGACAGTATACCGCGGATCAAAACCCCATCCCGCCGGGCACGGGATATGGATGTGGATGTATCTGGGTCCGGACAGGGTTTTTGCCTTTTTGACCTTATCAAATAAATCCAGCGGGTATGACGCCGATGCCGTGGCCAGGTAATCGATGTTGTGGGCCGCGATAATGGCGGGGACATCCTTGCTGTGGTGGCGTTTTCCGAGAAAAGGGGTGTTGGTGGTGATGGCTCCCCGGGGCGTGGTGCCGGATCGCTGAACCCCGGTGTTCATATAGGCTTCATTATCGTAGCAGAAAAAGATAAAATCCTCTCCCCGCTCACATGCCCCGGACAATGCCTGAATGCCGATATCGCTTGTTCCGCCGTCCCCCGCCCATGCCGCCACCGTGGTGGACGTTTTTCCTAGTGCGCGCAATGCGCCTATCACTCCCGTGGCGCTGGCCGCTGTTGATGCAAAGGTGACGCACAGGCAGGGAAGCTGGGTGGCGGCGATGGGGTGAAGCCCCTGCAGAACGGTCAGGCAGCAGGGTGGAACCAACAGGATCGTATCCCGGCCAAGGGCTTTTAGAGCGATGCGATAGGCGATGCCGAGGCTGCATCCGGCGCAGGCCCGGTTTCCCGGATGAACCAGTTCATCTTCCGGCAAAGTGAGAATGGTGGTCTTTGAAGCCATTTCGTTATCCTGATTCTGGGATTGATAAAATAATATTTGTTTATTCCATTTTGCATTCAAGATGACATCAAGGCAGCAAGGAGGAGGCGACGCAGGCTTACTGCCAGTGAGTCGAGGAGCCGACGACGTGGCCAAACACAGATGCCGCTTGAATGCAAATTGGAATTACATTTTCAGCCCGATCCATACCGGTTCATCCCCGATGGCTTCCGGTGTCCTGCATGATGCCATCAGCGTTTCCAGCAGTTGCGGGGTCTGGATCTCCCTTCCCCCCAGGCCGAGAATATAATTGTGCACGAACGGTCTGTCCTCGCATGGGTAAAGGGCTGCCTTGATGTCTCCGTACAGGGCCCCCTGGTTGCCGTAGCTTAAGGCCTTTTCAAACACGACCACGGCCTTGCGGCCCGCAAGCAGATCCGCTACGGCCTTGTCCGGAAACGGGCGATACAGCCTGACCCCGGCCACGCCTGCGGCAATACCTTCGTTTCGCAGCGCATCCACTACGTCCCGGAGATGATAGGAGAGGGAGCCGATGCAGACGGCGATAAAATCCGCGTCATCACACCGATAAAGTTCCAGAAGCGGGCATCCCCCGCGTCCGAAAGCGGCTGTGAATTTATGATCGATTTCAGCGGCAACCTCTATGGACCGCCGTAGATCCGTGTGCAGATCGTGACGGATCTCCATGTATCCTGGTGCCATGTTCCCGCGGACATCCGGCCGGATGTCCGGAAGGGTCACGGTGTTGAGGTAGGCCGGATTGGCGGGATCGAGCGCATACGTCGGCTTGTATGGGGGCAGAAAGGCATCGATTTTTTTCGGATCCGTCAGTTCAAAAGGCATGTGGGTATGCGACAGGATAAAGCCGTCGTAGCAGACCATCACCGGGATGCTGACGGTTTCGGCCAGATAGTAGGCCTGGATCACGGTATCGATGATCTGCTGGTGATCGGCGCAGTAAATCTGGATCCAGCCGGAATCCCGTTGGGACATGGCGTCCTGGTGATCGTTCCAGATCGTCCACGGCGCGCCGACACCCCGGTTGACCACGCACATGACGATGGGCAGACGGGCACCGGCGGCCCAGTGGAGCTGTTCCACCATGTGGAGAAGGCCGTTGGCGCTGGTGGCGGTAAATGCCCTGGCCCCCGTGCTGGACGCGGCAATACAGACCGACAGGGCACTGTGCTCGCTTTCCACCAGGATATATTCGGCGTTCATTTCCCCGGCTTCCACAAATTCGGAAAGTTTTTCCGTCAAAGGCGTCTGCGGTGTGATGGGATAGGCGGCGATGACCTGGGCCCGTGCCAGTTTGACGCCGAGGGCCGCGGCCACATTTCCGGATTCAATGATAAACATCGGGATGCATCACTCCTTGATGAAAATGGTTTCCTCGATCATTGTTATGGCGTCGGCGGGACATTCTTCCGCGCATATCTCACAGCCTTTGCAGTACTGATAGTCAATGACCGGCGGGATTGTTCTTGAAATCACATTGTCCGGGCAGAACACCCAGCAGGTGAAGCACACCAGCTTGTTCCGCTTTGCAGGGATGCATTTTTCAAGATCGATCACCGGCCGCCTGACCCGCCATGAACCGGTCCTGCCGCCGTCTCCCGGTCCCGGCTTGCTGTGGGATTTTCGGTATCCGAAGGGTTTTTCCTTCATCTATTTGCCTCCAATGATCGTCTGATCATAGGTTACTTTAGCGGATTTGGCGTTTCGCTTGGGTTTTTTTCCTGCAAATTCAGCTTCGATGCCGCCTGCCAGGTCCTCGATATTCAGCAGTTCCGTGGCCCGTGCAAACGCGCCGATAATTCCCGTATTAACGATGCCCGGGGGAAGTCCCACCTGGGCGGCGATAGTGGAAACATCCGCGGTGGCAACCCGGATGTTTGGAAATG
This sequence comes from uncultured Desulfobacteraceae bacterium, assembly GCA_964481615.1. Lineage (GTDB taxonomy): Bacteria > Desulfobacterota > Desulfobacteria > Desulfobacterales > Desulfosalsimonadaceae > SURF-33. The sequence goes on from CAYZXZ010000016.1 coordinate 3,930, forward strand.
GATAATCGGCCGGTTTAAGCGGGGTGTTGATGATCAACAGTCCGTCCGGTTTGAGTCCGCTGGCCACGTTGGCTTCCTCCACCAGCAGGTGATCGAGCACCACAACGATATCCGGTTGGGTGATGGGGGAAAGGTCGTAAATTTTGTTCCTGGAGATTTTCAGGGAGGTCAGTACCGGCGCTCCCCGGCGTTCGGTGCCGAAGGTCGGGGCCATCACCACCCCGGCGTATCCGGAAACAAAGGCCGCGTTCGCGATTATTTTCGCCGCAGTGATGGCCCCCTGGCCGCCCCGGCCGTGCCATCTTATTTGTATGATATTCTGGTTCATCGACCGTCCCGTAAAATTCAAATCCAAATGGTTGAAAAATAGAACAGAAACAACGTCGCATTTGCAAAATAAAAATTAGATTACAGAACCGCGTCGATGTCAAGGAATAATTCCGTTTTTTACAACTCTTTCAAAATGGTCTCCGGCACGTCGATCATTCTGGTCCGCAGGTATTCCCCCAGGGTCTTGGCCTGGGGATCGTTCCGGAAAGACGCGGCCACCCCTTCCCCCAGGATCCCCTTGATGTAAAAATTTATGGCCAGAAGATTGGGAAGTTCATGGCGTTCAATGTCGAAACCCGCCATGTCCGGCAGCAGGTCCTTTAATTTTTCCACGCTCAGAAATCGATTTAAAAACGAATAGGATGCGATCGTTTTTGCCCAGACCCCGAGATTGGCATTGCCGCCCTTGTCTCCGGACCGGGTGGCAAACAGCCGGCCGAAGGGGATTTTTTTGGTGGTTTTCACGGGGATTTCCATCAGCTCCACTGCGGGCGGCTGAATATCCGTAACCTCCGGATAGGTTCCCACGGGTTTTACAATAAATTCGGATGCGCCCAGATGAACCCGTTGTTCGATGAATTTGTTTTTCATCAGGGCCGGCCAGTGCTGAAGGGCAGGGGTGGCGTCTGAAGGCGGGCTGGTCAGGGTGAATCCGGGAATACTGGACAGGGCTATTTCCACCAGGGCCGCGGAAAAGATTTTGCCCGCCTTTTTCGGGTCCGGGTCCATGAGTGAAATTTTCAGGTGGGCGCAGGCTTCATCGTTGTGCAGGGGATTTTCCTTGTCGCTGCGGATCAGCTGGACATCGGCAAAGGCAAACCGGTCACGGCCCCCCATAATGTCAAAAAGGGTGTCTTCCACGATGGCGGCCTTTTTTTCAATGTCTAAGCCGGTAAGCACCACGGTCATGGAATTTCTGTACCCGTAGAAATTGTTGATGCACACCTTGGCCGAATCCGTGGGCGGTTCGCCCCTGACGCCGTCCACGGCCACCCGGTCCGGGCCTTGCCGGCGGATGCGGATGGTGTCAAAGCGGGCTTTTACGTCCGGCGTGAGATAGGCGGGATCCCGGATTTCATACAGAAGCTGGGCCGTGACCGTGCCCACGGAAACCAGTCCGCCGGTGCCGGGGTGTTTGGTAATGATAAAGGAACCGTCTTCATGCATTTCCGCAATGGGATATCCCACGTTCTTAAAACTTTGCACTTCTTCAAAAAACGAATAATTGCCCCCCGTGGCCTGGGCCCCGCATTCGATGATATGCCCGGCCACATAAGCCCCGGCCAGCCGGTCCCAGTCATCTTCCCGCCAGCCGAATTTCCAGGCGCAGGGCCCGGAAACCAGGGCCGCGTCCGCGATGCGGCCGCCGACGACGATATCCGCGCCTTCGTTCAGGGCTTTGGTGATTCCCCATCCCCCCAGATAGGCGTTGGCGGTGATGGGCATGGCTCCGGCTTCCTTTAGGGCGACCCCCTTGTCCAGATGCCGGAATTCTTCTCCTTGGGCTTGCAGTTCCGGAAGGCGGAGCAGCAGGTCATCGCCTTCGATCCAGGCGATTTTCGGGTGGATGCCGAGTTCTTTCGCGATCTTTTCAAGTTCGGCGGCAAGTCCTTCTGGATTAAGCCCCCCTGCGTTGGCAACGATTTTGATGTTTTTGTCCAGACAGGGCCCCATCACATCATTCATCTGTTTCAGAAAGGTAGTGGCGTAGCCTTTCTGGGGGTCCTTCATTTTCATGCGAAACAGAATGGCCATGGTGAGTTCCGCAAGATAGTCTCCGGTGAGTACGTGAATTTCCCCGCCAGCGACCAGGTCTTTCGCGGCGGAAAGCCTGTCTCCCAGATACCCGCTGCAGTTGGCGACAATGAGTTTTTCCGTTTGCTTTTGATGGGTCATCGTCCTTATCCTCATTTTCCCTTAAAGACCGGGGGTCTTTTTTCCATAAACGCCGTAATCCCCTCCACGGCGTCTTCCGTGGCAACGACTTCGGAAAGTTTTTGAGAAAGAAAATCCAGGGCCGCTTCAAAACCCATGTCCTGGACGGCGTAAAACGCCTGTTTGCCGATTTTCATGCCTATTGGGCTTTTGGCGGCCAGGTTTTGAAGCACCTGATTCACGGTTTCATCCAGTTGATCCGGGGCCACGATCCGGGTGACAAGCCCCATTTCCAGGGCCTGGACCGCAGAGAGCTTTTCCCCGAGCAGGGCCATTTCCATGGCTTTTTTCCGGGGAACATTTCTGAAAATCAGGGCGCCGATCATCATGGGAAATAACCCCACATTAACTTCCGGAGTCCCGAATTTCGCGTCATTCCGGGCGATGACAATGTCGCAGGCCAGCATGAACCCGGTCCCCCCGGCCAGACAATAACCGTTCACCCTGGCCACGGTGGGCTTTGAAAAGCCCGCCAGCCGCTTCAGCAGATCAGCGTACCTCTGAAAGGCCGGGTTCGGACTTCCGCCGTCCGCTGCCACGCCGCCTCCCAGGTCCGCCCCCGAGCAAAAGGCTTTTTCTCCAGCCCCGGTCACGCAGACCGCCCGGACGACCGGATCATGTTCTGCCAGCTCCAGATGGTCCCGAAACAGCGTCACTGCCGCCGGGCTGATGGAATTCCGGTATTTCTCCCGGTTGATGGTGATGTATCCGATATGGTCTCTGACGTGATAAAGAAGATCCTGCTCAGTCATGAAAACCCTCCTGTCTTTCTTTGTTTTGTACGCATTGCGACACCTATTGTTCGTATCCCCGTCAAAGGGTTTCCGCCCCCGCATCATTTTCCACATTCAGGCCGGATTTTTCAATATCCACCAGAATATCGCCGGGCATGACCTTGTCCCCCTGGGCCACATTGACTTTTTTCACGACTCCGTCAAAGGGTGCCGTCAAAAGGGTTTCCATTTTCATGGCGGACAAGATGACCAAGGTCTGCCCTTTGACGACCTCATCACCTTCCGCTACAGCGACGGCGATAACCACCGCCGGCATGAGCGGCGTGATCCGGGCAGGCCCCCCCCCGGGGCCTTTTTTCCGGGACTTTTCCGACTCCGTCCGGTCCGCGTCCTGGACCAGCCAGGTTTTTCCACGGATCGCGATGGTTTTCCCATCGCCCAGATCGCTCACATAGGCATTGATACCCTGACCGTTGATGTTTAGATGAATCTGATGTTCGCCCACCGCCGTATAGCGGACATCAAAGGCGGTTTCTCCGATAACGGCCCGGATGGCTTCCCCGCCGGTGGTTTCCACTTTTACGGGCAAGGTTTCGTCGTTGATTTTAAGCCGGTAGTCCACGATATTTTTCCTCCAGGGTTTCACTCAAAATAAACCGAAAAAGTTAAAAGCGATCTGACGTGCTTTGAATTTCACAGCTGTATTGGCAAGCGCAATCGTTTTTCAACAGCCTGCTATAGCCCATGCCGCCAGTTGCCCAGGGTCTGCCAGGGCGTCGGCGTTTCATTGGACGCGCTGACTGTTCGTTTCGCTTTCCGGGAACGGAACAGTTCGTCCACGATAAACGCGATGCGGGCCAGGTCGGCATCGGCGGAGTCCTGCCGCCAGCCTGAAAAATGGGTGTCGATAAAATTCGTAAATACCTGCCCCCGCGCAAAGGCCTCGGATTGAAGCACATCCATAAGAAAGGCAGTGGGCGTTTTCACCCCCAGCACCACATAGCTCCGTAACGCCTTGATCATCTTGGCGATGGCGAGTTCCCGGGTGGGCGCGTGAACAATGAGTTTGGACAAAATGGGATCATAGTCCACAGGCACTTCAAAGCCTGTGTACACGCCGGAATCATTGCGGATTCCCGGACCAGTGGGTTCCTTGAGAAAGCTGATTCTGCCGGGCGACGGGAAAAAATCCTTTTCCGGATCTTCGGCGTAAATCCGGCATTCAATGGCGTGTCCCCGGCTGGAAATATCAGACTGCCGGAGGCTCAGCTCCCGGCTGGCTGCGATTTCCAGCTGGAGCCGCACCAGATCCACGCCGGTGATCATTTCCGTGACCGGATGTTCCACCTGAAGCCGGGCGTTGACTTCCAGAAAATAGAAATCGCCGTTTTCATCTACCAGAAATTCCACAGTGCCGGCGTTCACGTATCCCGAGGCCTTGGCCGCCGTCACCGCGGCCTGTCCCATCTTTTCCCGGAGTTCCTTTGACAGAAACGGGGACGGGCTTTCCTCGATGATCTTTTGATGCCGTCTCTGAACCGAGCATTCCCGCTCCAGCAGGTGAACAGTGTTGCCGAAGGCGTCCGCCAGTATTTGAAACTCAATATGCCGGGCATTTGCGAAAAATTTCTCCACATAGATGTCCGGATTGCCGAAGGCCTTTTCCGCTTCACGGGAGGCGGATCGGCAGGCGTCGGGCATTTCGGCCGACGACGTCACCCGCCGGATGCCCTTGCCGCCCCCGCCGCCGGTGGCCTTGATCAGCACCGGGTATCCGATGGATTCCGCTTCCCGGATGATGACGTTGATGTCCGATTCCGGCCGGATCAGCCCGGGGGTCACCGGCACCCCGCTTTCCTTCATGATCCGTCGGGAGGTGATTTTGTCCCCCAGGTCCCTCATCACGGACGGGGGCGGGCCGATGAATACAATGTTTTTCGCCGCGCATCGTTCCGCGAACTCGCTGATTTCCGAAAGAAACCCGTATCCCGGATGAATGGCCTCGGCCCCGGTCTGAACGGCGGCGTCTATGATTTTATCCATGTGCAGATAGCTTTCCGACGGTTCGGAAGGCCCGAGAAAAACAGCCTTGTCGGCGGCCATCACATGACGGGCGGTCCGGTCCGCCTCCGAATAAACGGCCACGGTTTTAACGCCCATTTCCCGGCAGGTATGGATGACCCGCAGGGCGATTTCCCCTCTGTTTGCGATCAGTATTTTTTTAAACATTGGACCTTCCTCACATTCGAAATACGCCGAAGCCGTACTCATCATCCCGGATGGGTGCGTTCAAGGCGGCTGAAATGGCGAGCCCCAGAACGTCTCTGGTTTTTGCCGGATCGATAATCCCGTCGTCCCACAATTGGGCAGAGGAATAGTAGGCATTGCCCTCTTTTAGGGCGTTTTCCACCACCGGCCCCTTGATGAACTTCACCTCTTCTTCGGTCATGGGCGGCTGCTCCAGACGGGCACGCTGGTCATTGGAGATGCTCACCAGTACGTTTGCAGCCTGTTCTCCACCCATCACGCCGATCTGGGCATTGGGCCACATCCACAGAAAGCGGGGCGAATAGGCCCGGCCGCACATGGCGTAATTGCCCGCGCCAAAGGATGCGCCCACAATAACCGTAAACTTCGGAACCGTGGCGGTGGACACCGCGTTGACCATTTTATGGCCATCCTTGGTGATGCCCAGGCGTTCGTACTGACTGCCCACGATAAATCCGTTGATATTCTGAAGAAACAGCAGCGGAATTTTGCGTTTGTCGCACAACTGGATAAACTGGGTGGCCTTCTGGGCGCTGTTGGAAAACAATACGCCGTTGTTGGCGAGAATGCCTACCGGATAGCCGTGAATATTGGCCCATCCCGTGACCAGGGTCGGGCCGAAAAGCTCCTTGAATTCCAGAAACCGGCTTCCGTCCACGATGCGGGCGATCACTTCCCGGCAATCATAGGGTTTGGAAAGGTCCGGGCTCACGATGCCGTAAAGCTCTTTTGGATCATAAAGGGGCGGTTCCGGCTCGGTCATGGAGAGTCTTGTTTTCTCGTTGGCCGGCAGATTTTTGACAATCCGTCGGATGATTTCAATGGCATGGGCATCGTCTTCCGCGTAATAATCGGATACGCCGGAGTCGATGCAATGCAGCTCCGGGCCGCCAAGCTCATTGGCGCTGACCTCTTCTCCCGTGGCGGCCTTGACAAGTGGCGGCCCTCCCAGGAAAATGGCCCCATGACCCTTGACATGCACGATATCATCGCACATGGCCGCGCCATAGGCGCCTCCCGCTGTGCAAAGACCCATCACCCCCACCACCTGTGGGATTCCCATCTTGGACATCATGGCCTGGTTGTAAAACACCCGGCCTCCGTCATAATGATCCGGAAAAATTTCCGACTGAAGGGGAAGATAGGCCCCCGCGGAATCCAGAAGCGAAATCATGGGCAGCCGGTTTTCCATGGCAATAGCCTGACATCTCAGGGATTTTTTGACGCCCATGGGATAAATTGAGCCCCCCTTGATGGTGGCGTCGTTGATGCTGATCATGCACTCCCGGCCGGAAATCACGCCGATGCCGATGATCACCCCGGCCTTGTGGATTTTACCGTCATACATCCCCCGGGCCGCCAGGGGGGCGATTTCCAAAAACGGCGTGTTTTTATCCAGCAGAAGTTCCATCTTTTTTTGGGCCGGCAGTTTGCCGGATTCCTTCTGCCGGTCCAGGGTTTTTTGGGACCGCTGATTCATGGCGATATCCAGCTCTTTGTTCAGATCCGCCACCAGGGCCGTCATGTCCCGCCAATTCTTTTGATACGTTTCGGAATTCACATCAATTTTGGTCCCAATGACTTCCATCTTTCTTCCATCCTTTGTGAAAAATTTAAAGTGATACTTTTTTTTACGTCATTTTTTTAAAGTCACACATGTAAAATTCATTTTACGGGCGCCGGGCAACTATTCCCCGCTTATTCCACGTTCCGGGTTTCCGGGGCCGGGACCGGCGGCCTCCCGGCGTTCCAGTGATCCGGCGCACCGGCTCCGTATTGGATTCCCCCGATAATGCAGTCCATCATGGGGTCCACGAGTTTCTCGAGATTTTCCGGCCTGCCGGTCATGATCCAGTTGGTGACCAGGTGCTCGATGGTCCCGAGAATGATGGAGCGGGCCATGTAGGGGTCCAGATCGCTTCTGAATTCTCCGGATGCCATGCCTTCTTCCACTACCTGGTTGATGTGTTTGATGCCCCGGCGGATGATCCGATGGCCGTCGGTTTCGAGAAATCGCTTGTTATGCTTTAAAATCAGCATGATAATGGTTGCGAATTCGGAATGATTCTGATAAGTGTGCATGAACAGATGCACGATTGAACGCAGTTTGTTGGCGGCCCCTCGGATGAGCTTTAAATGAAATTCCAGGAGATCAAAAAGTTCCTGGGCGGATTCCGCGGGAATGGAAAACAGCAACCCTTCCTTGGTGGCGAAATACTCATAGATGGAGGCTTCGGAGATTCCGGCTTTCTGGGCGATTTCCGCGATGGTCGCCTCCTGAAAGCCTTTTTCCGCAAAGACCTTTGCCGCCACGGCAACAATCTGTTTTTTCTTGGCTTCTGTTTTCTTTTTGATTTCCATGTCGTGGCCCCGGTCTGTTTTTGAGCCTCTCAAGCTCTATACAAAAAAGAGGTTATTGTGATGTTCTTTTGTTTTTATAGCGTTAATTTTTCTGGGTTAAAAATAAAGTATGACTTTTTAAAAGTCAAGTTAAAAAAAGTCTCACTTTTATTTTTTTTAAAAAAGACCCTCATGGGGCCAGCGCACCCGGACCGCTGATTTCACTTTTCCGCTTCCAAAGTTGATGAAGCCGTAAAAAGTCAGTGACATTAAGCCCGATTTTTAATGAGCATATGCCCATTATTTAGCCTAAGGCCTTGCGGCCAATTTTTCAGACCTCGCCAGGTTGTTAAAAACTGCTCTTTGGCAATTAAAAAGACATGATTCGGCGCAACTGTGGATGTTTTATCATCATCCGGACACGGATTTGCCACCATCCATACGGCGGCCGCCCGGAGAAGGTTGATGCCGAGGGCTTTTAAGATCGCACAAAATCGAACCGCCCCTAACCCTCTGACGCGCAGTCGCTTGACGCCAGTCAGCCGGTCGTATTCCGACATGGTAGCTTCCACTCCGACTCTCCACCGGTATCGGTCCTTAAATTCATCCGTCTGCTCGTAGGCGCGGCGTCTGGCGATCCGGATTTCTTTTTCTGTATAACGAAGGTAATGATGTTTCTTCCTCTGTTTTATCGGACATCCGGTCTGATGGGGGCATTGAGCGCAACGGGTAGAATCAAATGCCGCGGTATAACGGGTTTTCTTTTTCTTTCCCAGAGGTACTCCCGGCGCGAAAGGCGAATGTGCACACAAAGAAAAAATGCCGTCTGAAAGATTAAAATAATTATTCCAATAGATTATAATGCGTAATCCGCACAAAAACCGGGGGAAGATGCGCTGTATCATAAAAATGGAAACGGAAAAGGGGAAAAATGAGCATCCCTCGTTGTTGTGCGCTTAATTGCTTGACGGGTGCGGGATGAATTGTTAAATGACAAAATCAAGATGGATATGGACCCCACAAAATACCGGCGGCTACGCGAGGCCATGGTGAAAAACCAGATCGCGGTCCGCGGCATTACGGATGAAAAGGTGCTTGCGGCCATGCGCAAGGTGCCGAGGCATCTGTTTGTCAGCGAAGCCCTTCAAGATCAGGCCTATGCCGACCATCCCCTGCCCATCGGCGAGCAGCAGACCATATCCCAGCCCTATATCGTTGCGCTGATGACCCAGGCTCTGCAACTGGATAAAGACAGCCGGGTCCTTGAAATCGGGACCGGCTCTGGCTACCAGGCCGCCGTGCTGGCGCAAATAGCTTTCCGCGTTTATACCATTGAAACGATCCGCACCCACCATATGAATGCCCGCATGCTCTTTGACCGGCTAAAGTATAACAATATCGTGACCCGGTATGCGGACGGCACCAAGGGATGGTCAGAGGAAGGCCCCTTTGATGCCATCATGGTCACGGCGGGCGCGCCGGATATCCCTGCGCCGCTGGTGGCACAACTGGCCGTGGGCGGTCGCATGGTCGTCCCCGTGGGGCAGATGTACTCCCAGACCCTTATGAAACTGGTCCGGGATGAAAACGGAATTCACCAGTCTGATCTGGGCGGTTGCCGGTTCGTCAAGCTGGTGGGCGAACACGGATGGGACAATGGCGAATAAGCCTTCGGCCACCTGGAAAACCGCCTTTTTGGAAAGTCCGGGCCCCCGGTCCATCCGGGAAGCCATTGTTCTTATGCTCAAAGGGATCTGCATGGGGATCGCCGACACGATTCCCGGCGTGTCCGGTGGGACCATCGCCCTGATCACCGGGATTTACGAGGATCTTCTGGCCGCCATCAAGTCGGTGGACGCAAATATGATCGGCCGTATGATTCGTCTGGATTTCAAGGCGGCATTGGCCGAATTTCATGCCCGGTTTGTCCTCGCGCTGTTTCTGGGAATCGCCGCGGCGATCCTCACCTTTGCGAGGCTCATGAGTTACCTGCTCCATCACCATCCCGTTCCCACATGGAGCCTGTTTTTCGGACTGATCGCCGCTTCCGCCTGGGTGGTGGGTCGCCAGGTGGAAAAATGGGCGGCCGGCCCTGTAGGAGCGGTGACGGCAGGGGCGGTCGCCGGTTTTCTGATCGTGAACCTGGTTCCCGTGGCCACGCCCGAAGCCATGTGGTTCGTGTTTCTTTCCGGCATGATCGCCATCTGCGCCATGATTCTGCCGGGCATCAGCGGCGCGTTTATCCTCCTGATCCTCGGCAAATACGAGTTTATCATCGCCACGCTGAAAAATCCCTTTTTGCTCGAAAACATGGCGATCATTGCCGTTTTTGCCGCCGGATGCGTCGTGGGTCTTGCCGGGTTCGCCCGGATTCTCAAATTCCTGCTGGTATCGTATCGCGCCCTGACGCTGGCGTTTCTTACCGGCCTGATGGCGGGCACCATGTGGAAGATCTGGCCCTGGAAGGAGGTCATGGAAACCGCTATGATCGGCGGGAAAGCGCTTGTTCTGAGAGAAAAAAATATTTTGCCCGGAGCCGTTGACGGCGATCTCCTGCTTGCTGTGGGCCTGATGGCGACCGGGTTTCTGGCGGCCTTTGTCCTGGAATACCTATCCCGAAACCGCCATACGGGTTAGAAGCTATTTTTTAAAACCTGATCTGAAGTTTTGAAACAGCTTCTACTGGCCCCCTTTTCCTTTTTTTATTCCCTCTTGTTTGCCGTCTTTTGCCGCTATCGCGTATTTTTTCATTATTTTTCTTTTTACCAGGGCCGGCACCATGCCGTCGATATTGCCGCCAAACCTGGCGGCTTCCTTGATGATGGACGAACTGGTGAAAATCCAGCGCAGGCCGGTCATCAGAAATACGGTCTGAATTTCCCGGTTGAGCCGGCGGTTCATCAGGGCCATCTGGAATTCATACTCAAAGTCGGACACGGCCCGCATGCCTCGGAGAATGGCGTCGGCATTCCGCTTGACCGCAAAATCAACCACCAGCCCGTCATCGGACGCGATTTCAATACGGCCATCAAATTTTTTCAGGGTTTTGTGGAGCATGTCCATCCGTTCGGGAACAGTGAAAAGTGCTTTCTTGGCGGGGTTTTCAAGGATGGTGACGATGATTTTGTCAAACAGTTTCAGGCCCCGGGTGATGATGTCAAGATGCCCGTTGGTCACGGGGTCAAATGATCCGGGATAAATGGCGGTTCGCTGCATGATCGACTGTTTTTCCTTGTTTTCGGTAAGGTTAGGTGTTCGGTTTGTTTTGTCGGAGCGGTCGTCGTGCGTCGACAAGGGGGCTTTGATCCAACATAATGGTTTTCTTTATCATATGGATAAAAAAGAGACAAGGGTTTTCCCGTACCTGCGTTGATCGTACAACGTAAAGCGGTTTAGATGATCGGAAACGGCCTCTGACGGGGCATGCTCGACAATCACGGTTGTGGCGGGAGAAAGGGTTTCGCTCCGGGCAAGGTGCCGGAGGGTCGGTGCAACGGCGTTGCAGTTGTAAGGAGGGTCTAGAAATACGATATCAAAGGCCGGGGATGAGGAACTGAGACAGTTCAGGTTTCGTATGATGTCCCACCGGATTACCCGGGCCTGGTCCTGCACCCGGCAGGCCAGGATGTTTTTTTCAATGGTTGCAAGTGATCCGGCGGCATCGTCGATAAATACCGCCAGAGCCGCGCCCCGGCTCAGGGCCTCAAGGCCGAAGGCCCCTGTGCCGGCAAAAAGATCCAGCACATTGGCTCCCGGCACTTTTGCCGCAATGATATTGAAAACCGCCTCCCTGATCCGGTCCGCAGTGGGCCGGATGGCCATCCCGCGCAATGCCGCCAGCTTTTTCCCCTTCAACGCGCCGCCGATGATCCGCATTTTTCTGCACCCTGGCCATCAATGATGCTTTCGTAACAGTCTTTATCCTTTGCCTTTTCTCCGGGGCGGATCATCTGCCAGCGGTCAGAACCCAGGCTTTTTCCAGCCGCTTTGCGATTTTCTGCAGGTGCCGTTTGTCGGCATCGATCCGTTTGGCGGTCCGGGTGATGTCGTAATTGTTCTGTGCCAGTTTCCGGCGTATATATTCCATCTCAAAGGCCTGCCGGGCTTCTTCTAAGCGGTCGATGGCAAAGATCCCTTCGGCGGATGCGTCGAGGGCCTGTATTTTTGGGTTGTAGGGCGGGGGGATGTCGACGGCGCCGATCTCTATCGACCGGGTCGCGATATCCAAACGTTCGATGAGGTTTTTGAGTTCCCGCACATTGCCGGGCCATTGAAAGGCTTGGAGAACGGTGGCGGCTTCGGGTGTGAGCCTCTTTCGGGGGGCGTGGTGTTTTTCAGCGAACTGGGTCAGGAAAACGCGCGCCAGCTCCGGGATGTCTTCCTTGCGGTCCCGCAGCGGCGGAACAATGACGGGAATGACATTGAGCCGGAAATAGAGATCCTGCCGGAATCGTCCCGCGTCGATTTCGGCCTGGAGGTCCTTGCTGGTCGTCGTGATAATCCGCACGTCCACGGTCAATGTCCGCTCCCCGCCGATGCGCTGGAATTTTTTTTCCTCAAGGACCCGCAGCAGCGCGGCCTGGGCCCCGGGACCCATTTCCCCGATTTCATCGAGAAACAGGATACCGTTGTCGGCGAGTTCCAGTTTCCCTTTTTTTTTGGCGGTCGCTTCGACAAATGCGCCTTTCTCATGTCCCAGCAGCTCGTTTTCGAAACGGTCGTCCGGGATGGCGGCGCAGTTGACATCGATCATGGGTTGATCGGATCGGGCGCTGATCTGGTGGATCATGCGTGCCACGCGGTCCTTGCCGGTGCCCGGTTCTCCGGCGATCAGCACCCATGCGTCCGTGGGGGCCGCGATATGGATCTGCTGCATGAGTGCCCGGACAGGCGGGCTGCTGCCGGTGATGGCGGTCTGTTCGATGGTTTTTTTGCGTAAGTAGCGGTTTTCTTCTTCAAGCCGCCGGAAATTGAGGGCGTTGTTGATGCCAACGATGACCTTGTCGATGGAAATCGGTTTTTCAATAAAGTCGAAGGCCCCCATCTTGGTGGCGGTAACGGCGGTTTCAATGGTGCCGTGGCCGGTGATCATGATCACCTGGAGGGTGGGGTGGTTTTTTTTGATTTCCTTAAGGGTATCGATACCGTCCATTCCTGGCATCCAGATGTCGAGCAGGACGAGATCCGGAGATTCGGAGTCGAGGATTTTCAGTGCTTCGTAGCCGTTTGTGGCGGTGATGGTTTCAAAACCCTCGTCGGACAGGATGCCGCCTAAGGTTTTTAAAATGGATTTTTCATCATCGACGATCAGAACCGTGGGGAACATTACGGCCGGGCTCCTTTCAGTGTTAAACGGGCAGTTCGATGACAAATCTGGCCCCGTGGGGCTCATTGTCCTCGGCATGAATTTTTCCATTATGATCGGATATGATGGTGCTTACGATGGCCAGCCCCAGCCCCATGCCGGTTTTTTTGGTTGTAAAATCGGGTTCGAATATGAATGGTTTCTCCATGTCCGAAATCCCGATGCCGGTGTCGGCGACGACCAGGGTGACGGTATTGTTAACGGGGTCATGGCCGGCTTCGATGGTGATGGTCCCCTCCTGCCGTATGGCGGCGATGGCGTTATCGATGAGATTGATCAGGGTCTGCTTGATCTGCTGGCGGTCCAGTTTCAGGATGGGAATATCTCCGCTGTCTAATATATCAAAGGTGATATTCGGATGCCCTTCACGATAGAGGGCCACGGTTTCGGCAATAATGGGCGGCAGTTCGCAGGGAACGGGGTTGGCGGTGGGGAACCGGGCGAATGACGCAAATTCATTGACCAGGTTCCGGATCAGTTCGGTATGATCGATGATGGTCCGGGTGCATTCTTTAAAAACAGGATCATCGATGGTCTCCTTGTATTTGCGCCAGAGACGCTGGGCTGAAAGGGAGATGGGCGTCAGCGGGTTCTTGACCTCATGGGCGATGCGTCGCGCGACTTCCCGCCATGCCGCCATGCGCTGGGCCTTTTCCAGTTCGGTCATGTCGTCGAATACCATCACCAGGCCGATCTGGCGGCCGGCGTCATCCTTTAACGCGTTGAAGTTGACTCTAAATAGTCTGGGTTTGTCTGCAACGATCATGCTCAGGGTCTTTAAAAGACTCTCCTCGCGCTTTTTCCAGAAACGGTCGAAAATTTCCTCGGCAAGGCCCGCATGCTGGTCCTGGAGGATGTGCTGGTAGCTTTTTCGGATGATATCGGCGGCGCGCAGATTCAGCATTTTTTCCGCGGAATGGTTGATGGTGGTCAACAGGCCCTGGGCATCGATGGAAATCACCCCGGTGGATACATTATCCAGAACGATTTCCATATACCGGCGTCTTTCTTCGATCTCGATATTCTGCTCAAAGAGTTTCCGGGCATAGAGTTCCAGTTCCTTTCGGCTGAAGCGGAGATCCCGGGTCATTTTGTTGAAGGAATCGACC
>CAYZXZ010000016.1:18020-29430 GCA_964481615.1 uncultured Desulfobacteraceae bacterium
ATTTCATCGTCGGCCGCCACGGTGATGTGGTAGGACAAATCCCCGCCGGCCACCCGACGGGTTCCCTCGGCCAGTTCCATAATGGGAACGGTCACCCGCCTGGAAAGGTACATGCCGAACCAGACCGCGCAGAACATCACCAGAAGGGCCACGATGGCCAGGGTGATATAATAGGTGAGGCGTATCGGATATTTGAGCATTTTGGTCTGCTGATACTCTTCGAACCCCTGTGTGATGGATGCCAGATTCTGGACAAGGTCCGGCGGCAGCAGCACGGAGATCACGATAAACCCCTTGATGTCTGAACCCCTTGCACCAAAGGGAATGGCGGCGATGTTCCAGATCATTTCCCCGGCGGCGGTTTGTTCGGACGCCGACCAGGTGTTAGCGTCGATATTCAGCCCTTTTTTCAGTATGTCCGGCTCGGCGGGTTCGAAGGCGTCCTCTGGAAGGGAATCGGAGACCGAGTGAGCCAGCCTTTTATAACCGGCGTTGTAGACCGCTACGACATTGAGATTGAAGGCCCGCTGTATCACCTGGACATAGCCGGCAAGATCCTTTTCATTTTTCGGCGACAGAAGATTGCGGGTGGTGATCTGATAGGCAGCTTTGTCCAGAAAAAACGTGTTGTTGTCTTCCACCAGCCTGTAGATGTTTCTGCCCACGGCCAGGGCGTTGGTCAGGGACTGATCAATGGGGATTCTGAACCAGAACTCGATGGAAGAAGTGATGAAATGAAGCGAAAAAACAAACAGCACTACGGTTGGCAGCAGTGTCAGGGAGATGAAAGCGGCCACGAGTTTGGTGCGAAGCCGGCTGCCTTCGACCTTGCGCCGGCGTTCGTATACGACCTTTACCAGGTTCCTTAAGACCAGAAAAATCAGCAGAAGGATCAACAGCAGATTGATATTGATGAGAATGAATATCATGATGCTGTTGGACACCGGCATGTCGTCGCCGAAGTTTAAGCCCTTGAGAATGACATATGAAATGATAAGGATCAGGGCCACCACGATGCCGGAGATGATATATTCCCGTTTCCGGCGTCGCCGTTCGGATTCGGGAAGGGGGGCGGTCGGTTCCTTGTATCGGTTGTTTTTCGTCGGTTGCGGTAGGTCTATCATCGGCGGTCGAAAAGTTCCGTGCAGGAAGGTTTACGGCCGGCATCAATAAATGAATCGATAATACTGCCAGTCGCTTTCAAAGTCCCATAATGATATGAAAAAAAAGATATAATCTAGGAAAGGCAGGGTCGCCTTGTCAAGCATTACCTTGGATTTGATCATGTATCGCTCCCCCTTCTGCAGATGGGAGAGCGGCAGCAATCGAAGGCTTTCGATTTCCGACATCCATTTTTTGGCTTCGTCGTAGGAAGCCGTGGTCAATGCCCGGTTGTCTTCCCATGACCGCCGGACGGTGTAATTATTTTTCAAGGTGTTGTATTTCAGGGTGTGGATTACGCTGAGTTCGAGAATGGTTTTGCCCTGAAAAACTCCCTTGTCCTCTCCAAGCTCGATGTTAAAGGAAAATGTCGTGGGGACTCCGTTATGGATTGCTTCATCGAGTTGATTGTCAAAGGCGCCCACAACCTTCAGGAAGAGAACCAGGTCTTCCTGCCGTCCGGTGGCCTGCAGATCGGTGATTTTAACAGGTTTTCCATAGGCGGAATGGCACGGCAGGAGCGCCGCGCACAGCCACAGAATGAAGAAGATGTCAATTATTCGGCGGCTCATCGGTTGTCAGGCTCCCGCTCCCTTCAGGTCCGGCCGCCGTCCATGGCCGGCCGATGAAGGCGGCGCCTCCGCAGGGCGGCGGTCCATGGATTCGGATTCCATCAGCGAGCGCGTTTCCCAGGCGTTTTTTTCGTTGAAAAATGTCTTGAGAAATTCGTGGTTAAAGAGATGTCCGGATTTGTATAATACCAGATGCCCGAGAATGGGCATGCCGAGAAGTGAAAAATCACCGATGCAGTCTAAAATTTTGTGCCGCACGAATTCATCCGGATACCGCAGTCCGCCTTCGTTGATGATTCTGTTTTCATCCAGGATCACGGCGTTTTCCAGTGATCCGCCCTTCCCGAGTCCATAAAACTTGAGGTATTCCAGTTCCTGAAGGAAACCGAAGGTTCTGGCCATCGATATTTCTTTTTCAAATTTTTCCTGCGTCAGATCGATGGAAAAGATCTGGGTCCTGATGGCCGGATGATCGAATACGATGGTGCAGGTGATTTTAAAATTCGGCGCCGGGTATAGGCATACGGATTTATCGGGCTTTTCAAGCTTTATGGGATTCTTGACCACAAAATAAATTCGGGGGGCGTCCTGTTCTACGATTCCGGCCCCGAGGATGGCTCTGGTGAAAACACCGGCGCTGCCGTCCATGATAGGTGTTTCATAATCATCGAGTTCGGCCACGGCATTGTCGATGCCAAGACCGGCCAGGCAGGCCATGACATGCTCGATGGTGGACACGATGCAGCCGTTCTCGCCGATGACGGTGGCCAGACTCGTATCCACAACCCGGCTGAAATGCGCCCGGATATAGGGTTTTGCCGGAAGATCCACCCGCCGGAAGCGGATGCCGGTATTGGGCGGTGCGGGCCGGATGGTCAGGTGGACCTGTTTTCCGGAATGAACACCCGGCCCGGCGGAATGAACCGGCCCGGCCAGGGTGCGCTGCCTGTATGCCATCACCATGTCGGTTGATTTCCTTTTGATCGACGATCCCGGCGGGGCTCCCGGCCGGTATTTTTCACGATATATCCGAAACATTTCAAAAAAGCAATGCGGAGGTCATGTTTTTATGGCGCATTTTTTAGAAATCCGGTTGTTCTTCATCTTCCGCTCTGATATGTAAACACATTCCGGCGTGAAAGCCTTTGGTGCTCCATGCGGTCAAACAAGTTCCCCAAACCGAAAGAGGAATCAGGGTGCTGTCCAAGGTTTTATCCAGCGCGGTCATCGGCATTGACGCCTGCCTGGTGGAAGTCGAAGTCGATATCGCCTTCGGACTTCCGGCATACACCACGGTGGGGCTCCCCGAGATATCGGTCAAGGAGAGCAAGGAGCGGGTCAAGGCCGCCATCGCCAACAGCGGGTATGTTTTCCCCGACGATCGGATCACCGTGAACCTGGCGCCGGCCCATATCCGAAAGATGGGGACCGGATTTGACCTGCCCATCGCCCTGGGGATACTGTCTGCCACCGGCGTGATCCCCCAAGACGCCATGAAAGGGCGACTGGTTCTGGGTGAGCTATCCCTCGACGGCCGGGTCAAGCCGGTCAACGGATCCCTTCCGATGGCTCTTGCGGCCAGGGAGGCCGGATATCCGGAAATCCTGGTGCCCCATGACAACCGCCGGGAAGCCGCGGTGGTGGAGGAAATATCGGCTATTCCGGTGGGGACCCTTTCGGATGCGGTTGATTTTCTCCGGGGAGCCCGCACGATTTCCCCGGAACGTTTCGATCCGGATGCGCTGTTTGGCGTCGATGACGGCATAACTCCCGATTTTTCCGAGGTCGCGGGCCAGGAACATGTGAAACGGGCATTGGAAATCGCCGCGGCCGGCAGCCATAACCTGCTCATGATCGGCCCGCCAGGATCCGGCAAGACCATGATGGCCAGGCGGTTTGCGGGTATACTGCCGGACCTGACATTCGAGGAATCCCTGGGAACCACCAAAATATTCAGCGTGGCCGGCCTCCTTGAAAAAGATCAGGCACTGGTGACCCGGAGGCCGTTCCGGTCGCCCCATCATACTATATCGGACGCGGGAATGATCGGCGGGGGCAACGTTCCGAGGCCAGGTGAAATCAGCCTGGCGCATAACGGGGTCCTTTTCATGGATGAGCTCCCCGAATTCAGAAGACCCGTTCTCGAGGCCCTGCGGCAGCCCTTGGAAGATCGACAGGTCACCATCTCCCGGGCCGCCATGAGCATCACCTACCCGTCTTGGTTCATGCTGGTGGCCGCCATGAACCCATGCCCGTGCGGGTATTATACCGATCCCGGGACACCCTGCCGATGTTCGCATCATCATCTTCAAAAATATCGGAACCGGATCTCCGGCCCTCTGCTGGACCGGATCGATATTCATGTGGATGTGCCGCCGGTGGCTTACGGCGATTTGGTCGATCCGCGGCCAGGCGAGTCTTCCGGCCGGATCCGGGAGCGGGTGTCGGCCGCACGAAAGATTCAGACGGCGCGCTTCGGCAAAACGGGAGTGCATGCCAACACCGGGATGAAAAACCGTCATATCAAGCAGTTTTGCCGCATCGATCATGAATCCGGCCGGCTGCTTCAGGCGGCCGTGGACACGCTGGGTCTTTCGGCTCGAGCCTGCAACCGCATTCTGAAAATCGCAAGAACCATCGCCGACCTGGCCGGCGAAAACGACATCCGATCCGCGGATGTGGCCGAGGCGATTCAATACCGGAGTCTGGATCTGAAACCGTGAGGAGGGATGTTATGTCTTCTGCAGCCCCGGCCGGAAAAGGGGAACAGGGAGTCGGTTTGAATTCAAACGATGTATGGGCGGAAATCGATTTGTCCGCCATTTCGCATAACATCCGGGAGATTCGGCGGCTTTTGGCGCCGGGGTGCCGGTTGATGGCCGCGGTCAAGGCCGATGCCTACGGTCACGGTCTGATCGAGGTGGCCGGCCGGGTCCTGGTCGCCGGGGCCGATGCCCTGGGAGTGGCGCGTTTTTCCGAAGCGCTCCGGATCCGGGAGGCGGGAATCGCCGCTCCCGTTCTGATTTTCGGCCATACCCCCGAAACCGCGGTCGAACAGCTGGTCGATTATGATTTGATCCAGACGGTCTATAGTCTGAAAACCGCCCGATTGCTTTCCGAGGCAGCCGGTGCCGCTGGCAAAAAAATCCGGGCTCATCTGAAGGTGGATACCGGAATGGGGAGGCTTGGGATACTGGCCCGGGGCGGAGCTCCGGCCTCGGAAAAAAAGGGGGACATGGCGGCCGGACTCGAAGAGGCGACAGCCATCCATGTCCTGCCGGGGATCGATCTGGAAGGGGTTTACACCCATTTCGCCACGGCGGATGAATCGGATAAGGGGTTTGCGCGCCTACAACTCTCTGTTTTTAATGAGTTTATCGAAAAACTAAGGGGCAGGGGGATTGAATTTTCCATCCAGCACGCGGCCAACAGCGCGGCCGTCATCGATATGCCCGAAACCCACCTGGATATGGTCCGTCCGGGGATCGCCGTTTACGGGATCTACCCTTCGGATGCAGTGAACCGGGGCCGCCTGTCGCTGAAGCCGGCCATGTTCCTGAAAACCCGTGTAATCCATCTCAAGCAGGTCGGTGCCGGGTTCCCCGTGAGCTACGGCGCAGAAGCGGTCACGACGCGACCCGCCGCCATCGCCACCGTGGCCGTCGGGTATGGCGACGGATACAGGCGACTCCTTTCGGCAAGCGGCCGGATGCTGGTGCGGGGCCGGAGCGCGCCGGTAATGGGTCGGATCTGCATGGATTTGACCATGCTGGACGTGAGCGGCATACCGGATGTGCGGATCGGCGATGAGGTCGTGGTGATGGGATCACAGGGGGAGGAATCCGTGACCATCGATGAGGTGGCCCGGAAAATCAATACTATCGGGTATGAGGTCGCAACTTCCGTAACCGCCAGGGTCCCCCGCGTTTACCTTGACTGATCAAAGACACCCGGTATTAGGTTGATTAAACAGGCCTCTATTGGTATTTTTTGCGGCCGCTGGTGATCGTGGCGTGCGTATCCGGCAACAGGGACAAAAAATCTTGACAAGAATCATGGTGGGTGATAATTAAAATATTTTATGTGTAATTTTTTATATCAATCTGATTTTAAAAGAGAAATTTTTTAACAGGATTTGCGGCGGAAAGGTATCTGCCCTGAAATAACACATGTTCGGAATATTTGGATGATTCATTTTTTTTGCGGTCAGCGAGAAAGGAGGTG
This sequence comes from uncultured Desulfobacteraceae bacterium, assembly GCA_964481615.1. Classification (GTDB taxonomy): domain Bacteria; phylum Desulfobacterota; class Desulfobacteria; order Desulfobacterales; family Desulfosalsimonadaceae; genus SURF-33. The sequence goes on from CAYZXZ010000016.1 coordinate 23,978, forward strand.
TGATAGGCGATCAGATATTCACATAGCCCGATCGATAAAGTGGAGCAGATTTTCACTTTCAATTAAACGTAAAATTTTAGGAGGTAGATAATGCCGAGTTTTGTCATTTCAGAGAAGTGTGACGGGTGCAAGGGTGGCGAGAAAACAGCCTGCATGTATATTTGCCCCAATGACCTGATGGTGCTTGATAAAAATGCGATGAAGGCCTATAATCAGGAGCCGGATCAGTGCTGGGAATGTTTTTCCTGTGTTAAAATCTGCCCGACACAGGCCGTCGAAGTGCGTGGTTATGCGGACTTTGTCCCCCTGGGAAGCAGCATCATGCCCATGATGGGCACTGAAGACGTAATGTGGACCTGCAAGTTCCGTAACGGCACCATCAAGCGCTTCAAGTTCCCCATCCGGACCACCCCCGAAGGCACCGCCAACGCGTACAAGAATCTCAAGGGAAAAGACCTCGACAGCGGCCTGCTTTCCACCGAGGAAGCCGACGGCTATAAGCTTCCGAGACCCCAGGCGAAGGCATAGTTGGCGCAAATGCAATAATACGAATGGATGACGAATTCCGAATTTTTAAATCAACAAGGAGGAAATAATATGGCATTACCGAACAAACCCAAGGGGGAAACTAAGGCGGAAAGAGATCCGCAGGTTGAAGAGCGGGAAGTTGATATCCTGATCGTGGGCGGCGGTATGGCAGCCTGCGGTGCGGCTTTCGAAGTCAAAAAATGGGCTTCTCCGGATACCAAGATTCTCTTGGTGGACAAAGCCGCGATGGAAAGAAGCGGCGCGGTGGCCCAGGGCCTTTCGGCCATCAATACCTATGTCGGCGAAAATTCTCCGGATGATTATGTCCGCATGGTCCGCAACGACCTGATGGGCATTGTCCGTGAAGACCTGATTTTCGACCTGGGTTGCCACGTGGATGATTCCGTTCATCTGTTTGAGGAATGGGGTCTGCCCATCTGGAAAAAATCCGCTGACGGGAAGAATATGGACGGCAAGAAAGGCCAGTCCGTGGGAACCCTGAAAAGCGGCGCCAAACCGGTCCGCACCGGTAAATGGCAGATCATGATCAACGGCGAATCCTACAAGCGCGTTGTGGCCGAGGCCGCCAAACTGGCCCTGGGCGATGAAAATATTCTGGAGCGCGTTTTTATCGTCGAACTGCTCAATGACGCCAACAATCCCAAGCAGATCGCCGGCGCCGTCGGTTTTTCCGTTCGGGAAAACAAGGTTTACATCATCAAGGCCAAGACCATCATGATGGCCTGCGGCGGCGCGGTCAATATTTATCAGCCGCGGTCCGTTGGTGAAGGTAAAGGCCGTGCTTGGTATCCGGTATGGAACTCCGGTTCCACCTATACCATGGCCCTGCGCGCCGGCGCGGAACTTTCCATGATGGAAAACCGCTTCACTCCGGCCCGGTTCAAGGACGGCTATGGCCCGGTGGGCGCCTGGTTCCTCCTGTTTAAGGCCAAAACCTTGAACGGCCTGGGTGAAAATTTCGCCGCCAGCGACGCCGCGAAGAAAGAGCTGGAAAAATATGCGCCTTACGGCACGGCGGCCATCACGCCGACCTGTCTGCGGAACCACCTGATGCTGTTTGAAATGAAGGAAGGCCGCGGCCCCATCATGATGGATACCGTCACCGCATTGGCTGAACTTGGAAAGACCATGGACAAGAAAGAGCTCAAGCATCTAGAATCAGAAGCATGGGAAGACTTCCTTGACATGACTTGTGGTCAGGCCAACCTGTGGTGCGCTCAGGATTGCGAACCGGAAAAGAAGAATTCCGAAGTTATGCCGACCGAGCCGTATCTGCTGGGCTCCCACTCCGGCTGCTGCGGTATCTGGACTTCGGGCCCGGATTATGACTGGGTGCCGGATTCCTACAAGATCAAGTTCAACGGCAAGGTCTACAACCGGATGACCACCATCGCCGGTCTTTTCACCGCGGGCGACGGCGTCGGCTGTTCCGGTCACAAGTTTTCCTCGGGATCCCATGCCGAAGGCCGGATGGCGGCCAAGGAAATGGTCAAGTTCGTGCGTGACAACGCCGCATTCAAACCGGCTATCAAGGAAAGCGCCAAGGAACTGGTGGACATGATCTACAAGCCGGTCAGAACCTATCTGGACAATGCCGCGTATACCACCGCAGAAGACATCAACCCGAACTACATCAAGCCCAACGGCATGATGTACCGGATGATGAAGAACAGCCACGAATACGGCGCCGGGACCTCGACCTACTACCAGACCAGCAACAAGATGCTCGAAGTCTGCATCAACAATCTGGAAGTGATGCGCGAAGACGCCGAGAAACTGGCTGCCGGTGATCTCCATGAATTGATGAGAGCATGGGAAATCTATCACAGGCTGTACACGGTTGAAGCCCACCTGCGTCATATCCAGTACCGCAAGGAAACCCGCTATCCGGGATTCTACTATCAGGCGGACTATATGGGACAGGATGATGCCAACTGGTTCTGCTTCACCAATTCTACCTATGACAAGGCCACCAATCAGTGGACCTTGAAGAAAGTGGATTATGTCAAAATCATTCCGTAACATATGCTGATTTTGATTCGGATGACCAGCCTCCAGGTGCTTTGCGGCACCTGGAGGTTTTTATTAATTTATTCCAATTCGCATTCAAGCGGCATCCGCGTTGGCTGCGTTGTCGGCTCCTCAACTTACAAAAACGTAAGCCTGCGCCGTCTCCTTGCCTCCTTGACGACATCTTGAATGCAAAATGGCCATGCTATTGCCGATGCATGAAAACCTGTAACTGGAGACCGGCGGAAACGGCATCCTTCCATTTAAAATAAGGTCGGGTGCGTATCACCGGTGTCGAGTTTCGGGTTTTCATCAGGATTATCAATCCGGCATGGAGATGATCCCGTAAAATGACGCTGTAAGCAGGCACCCGGCGCGTTATAGGGCCACTGAAAGCACAAATACTTATCGATATTTATTTTGTTGAACATTCAAGCACGGAGGAATGGCATGACTGAAAACAGGGCAACCCCTTTAAGCGGCAGCATCATGGTGGTCGGCGGCGGAATTAGCGGTCTGACCACGGCTCTTGAAGCCGCTGAGGTGGGGCACGAAGTGTTCATCGTTGAAAAAAATCCGTATCTGGGTGGAAGAGTGGCGCAGCTCAATCAGTATTTTCCGAAACTGTGTCCGCCCACTTGCGGCCTGGAAATCAACTTCAGGCGGATCAAGGACAACCCGAAAATCAAATATTTCACCCTGGCCGAGGTCGAAAACGTCAGCGGCGGCCCCGGAGCCTATGAGGTGACGATCCGCCTGAATCCCCGCTATGTCACGGAAAACTGCACCTGTTGCGGTGATTGCGCGGATGCCTGCCAGTCAGAAATTCCCGATGAGTTCAATTTCGGGATGGACCGTTCCAAGGGCGCTTATCTGCCGTTTGAAATGGCGTTTCCGTCCCGGTATGTGCTCTTCCCCCAGATTATCGGAACCGAGGATGCCAAACGCTGTCAGGAAGCATGCAAGTACGACGCCGTTGACCTGGAAATGAAAAGCAAGACGTTGACGCTGAGTGTGGGGGCCATTGTCTGGGCTACCGGATGGGAACCGTATGACGCGGCAAAGATCGACAACCTGGGATTCGGACGGTACGCCAACATCATCACCAACATGATGCTGGAGCGGCTCGCCGCCTCCAACGGCCCTACCAGAGGCCGTATCCTTCGGCCGTCGGACGACGCGGAACCCAAGAGCGTCGCCTTTGTTCAGTGCGCGGGTTCCCGGGATGAAAATCATCTCCCCTATTGCTCGTATATCTGCTGCATGGCATCCCTCAAGCACGCCACCTATATCCGCGAACGCTATCCGGACGCCAAGATCTATATTTTTTACATCGACCTGCGGGCCCCGGGCAACCGGTATGAAAAATTCTATAAAAAGATCAAGGAAGATCAAAACGTTTTCTTTATCAAGGGAAAAGTCGCCGAAGTCCAGCAGGCCGCCGACAATCACCAGATCACCGTGGTCGCCGAAAATGCCGTCACCGGAGAAAAGATCCGGCAGACCGTGGACATGGTCGTTCTGGCCACCGGCATGCAGCCCACAACTGCTGCCGCCAGACCGCCCGTATCCGGTCTCTGCTACACCGAGGACGGATTCATCATCAATGATTTTGAAAAGGGCGGAATGTTTGCGGCCGGCTGCGCCAATAAACCGGCGGACGTGGTCTCATCGAACCAGAATGCGACCGGCATGGCCTTAAAGGCGATTCAAACCCTGGTGAGAAGGTAGGAGGTTATCCATGGATAAAAAATATGGTGTATATATCTGCACGGGTTGCGGCATCGGGGATGCCCTTGATATAAAAAGCCTGACCGGTGTTGCTCAGGATGAAGGCCTGGCGGCCCAGACTCATCCTTTCCTGTGCGGACAGGAAGGGGTCGCACTGCTGCAAAAAGAGATCGCGGAAAAAGGGATCAGCTGCCTTGTGCTTGCCGCGTGTTCCCGACGTGTGAATTATGATGTGTTCAAGTTTGACGGCTGCATCGTCGACCGGGTCAATATCCGGGAAGGCGTGGTCTGGAGCCATCCCCGGTCCGAGTTTCCCGTCCTGACTGAAGAGGAGAAGCAGTCCGGGACCGCCTTTGATCGGGTTCAGATGATGGCCGAAGATTATCTGCGCATGGGCATGGCCCGGATTAAAAAAGTCAATCTGCCAGAGCCGTATAAGCTGCAGAATTTTTCCAAACGGATACTGGTTCTCGGCGGCGGCGTGACCGGCATGGCAGCGGCCCTGGATGCGGCAAAAGCCGGTTATGAGGTCACCATTGTAGAAAAGGCGGCGGCTCTTGGCGGCAATTCCGCCAAATGGCGCAGGCAGCTCCCCCTTAATCCCCCTTATGACGCCTTGCGGCAGCCTGTCGCGGCTGAACAGATCAAGACGGTTGCCGCCAATCCCAAAATCACCGTTAAAACATCCACGGAAGTGGCCCGTATTGCGGGTGAGCCGGGTGATTTTACGGTGACGTTTAAAAAACCGGGTGAAAAAATCGAATTCGACGTGCCCTATCCCTTGCCTCCTGAAATGCGAGTGGATGAAAGCGGCAAAGATCTCGATGCGGAAAAGCTGCATGAAAAATATATGGAATTCAACGAGGGCCGCAAGGATATCCTGACCATTGATCCGGATGGCGAGAAATTCGGCGCGGTCATCCTTGCCGCCGGATGGCGTCCCTATAAACCGGTCGACGATGAGTTCGCGGACCTGGGATTCGGCCGATTTCCGGATGTGGTCACCAACTACCAGTTCGAGGAGATCGCGGCCAAGGGAAAGATCGTCCGTCCTTCCGACGGCAGGGAAGCCAAATCCGTTGTTTTCATCCAGAGCCCCGGAAAGGGGGATGACAGCGATTTCCCCTATGCCGGTTCCGTGACCAGCATGGTGGCCCTCAAGC